>JALWYT010000262.1 GCA_026992705.1 Thiotrichaceae bacterium | reverse complement strand
GTATTGGTTCTACTCGGTGATCAAATATCATCTGCATTCCAGCAAGCACAATTAGCTCAAGGTATCTACTCACCAGAAACCGTTTCCGTCGGCGATTTATTCGCAGGGGCGATGATTCCAGGCTTGATGCTAGTGGGCATGTATATTGTGTATTTATTATTGATGGGACTATTTAAACCTGCCTCCATGCCTATTATCCCTAAAGACAAACGCCCAGAACGAAATATCGGTTATTTTATCACTGCATTATTTCCACCGTTGTTTTTAATTGTTGCAGTACTCGGTTCAATTCTAGCTGGTATTGCAAATATCACTGAAGCGGCATCGGTTGGGGCAGTAGGAGCGATGCTATTGGCGGCTGTCAAAGGGCGTTTAAGCTTTGCACGCTTGCAAGAGGTATCGCTCAATACCGTGCGAGTAACCAGTATGGTCTTCCTGATTTTAATTGGAGCTTCTTTATTCTCTTTGGTTTTTCGTGGTTTTGGCGGTGATGAGCAAATCCACGCCTTATTAACTAATTTACCCGGCGGGAAAATCACTGCTGTATTCGTGATAATGTTGGTGATTTTCTTATTAGGCTTTATCCTTGATTTTATTGAAATTACCTTTGTGGTTGTACCAATTGTTGCTCCAATTCTATTAACAATGGGCATTGATCCGATTTGGTTGGGGGTTATGATTGCAATTAATCTGCAAACCTCTTTCCTCACACCGCCTTTTGGTTTTGCTTTATTTTATCTGCGTGGTGTTGCTCCTAAAGCAGTCAAAACACGCGATATTTATAAAGGCGTGATTCCTTTTATACTGATTCAATTATTGGCTTTAATTATTTTATCTTTCTTCCCTGACTTGGTGACATGGTTGCCAGAACAAATCTATGGACAATAATATGAAATTGAAAATCCCTGATAATATTTCTTATACCGTTAAACAAGCCATTGATGAAGATGTTAAAACAGGCGATGTTACCGCCAGTCTAATCGCAGACAAGACGCAAGCAAAGGCGGAACTCATTAGCCGAGACAAAGCGGTTATTGCGGGCATCCCTTGGGTTAATGAAGTCTTTCAACAGATTGACCCGAGTGTAAAACTCAACTGGAAAGTTAGCGATGGCGACCCTGTAGAAGCCAATACAAGCCTGTGCCAAATTAGCGGCAAAGCCAAGTCAATTCTCAGTGCAGAGCGGGCTGCCTTAAATTTTCTGCAAACACTTTCCGCAACAGCAACACAAACTAATCAATATGTGCAAGCCATTGCCGGCACAAGAACCAAGGTACTAGACACTCGCAAAACCCTGCCAAATTTACGCCTAGCTCAAAAATATGCGGTCTGTTGTGGTGGCGGGAAGAACCATCGCATTGGCTTATACGATATGGTATTAATCAAAGAAAATCATATTATAGCAGCAGGTTCCATTGCCGCAGCCGTACAAAAAGCCAGAGAGCTATACCCTGAGCTAAAAGTTGAAGTTGAAACAGAAAATCTACACGAATTCAATGAAGCTGTCGCCGCTAAGGCGGATATTATTATGCTAGATAACTTTAAACTAGAGGACATGCGAACAGCTGTAAAACAAAACAACGGCAATATCAAGCTAGAAGCCTCAGGCGGCGTTACCCTAGAAACCATCAAAAGTATTGCTGAAACAGGTGTGGACTATATATCGGTGGGTGATATTACCAAGAATATTCAGGCAGTGGATTTATCGTTAAGGTTTTAAAAAAATGCAGATAAGACTTGTTCTTATCTGCACAAGGGAGTGAGATTATTTTGTTAAGCTTGCAAATAATGTAGGTAGTTGTTCGGGAAGGCGATCTACATGATCAATAATCGTATAGTTATTTTCACCAAAGATACGTTTTACATAGCTATCAGCATGTGGATCAAGTGTTAAGCAATAGGTGAGGACACCATTGCTATACAACTCCTCGACAGCTTTTTTAGTATCATGGCGTAAATGCTGTGGATCCCGTTCATCAATATCAGCAGGTTCACCATCCGTAACTAGTAAAATTAATTTACGTTTTTCAGGCTGTTTCATTAAATGATGGCTAGCATGTCGAAGTGCTGCTCCCATACGAGTAGATAAACCACCAGACATGCCTGCTAACCGAGACTTAACTTCATCATCAAAGTGCTGATTAAAGTCCTTAAAACGGTAATATTGCACATCATGACGACCATCGGAAGCAAAGCCATGTATTGCAAAGGGATCGCCAATACCTTCAATCGCTGTAGCAACTAATGTTGCCGCTTCTCGTGTTAATTCAAGTACCGTTTTTTCTGAACCATCCATTTTTTCATTAGTTGATTCAGATAAATCTAATAATACAATAACAGCTAAATCACGCATTTTGAGTACATTACGCATGGTAATACGTGGGCTAGGTTGTTCCCCCATACGAATTGCGATCATGGCATCTACTGCAGCATTAATGTCAATTTCATCACCATCTTCCATGCCACGTTGACGTTGTACACCTTCAGGAGTCAATAAATCAATAATTTGACGGATACGATGAGCAATTGGTTTATGCTCAAGCAAGATGTTGTCAATTAACTCAGGATCACCTTTAGTTTGACGGCGTTCAAAAACGGTGACCCAGTCTGGACGATGTAATTGAATTTGATAGTCCCATTCTTGGTAGTGAAATGGATCAGATATAGGTTCTTTACCCCACATATCATTAAAGCTTACTTGCTCATCGGTTAAATCATCTTCATAGGGACGGAAATTTGTCTCACATACCCAAATTTCCTGAGCATCATCTCCTGCAAGTTCACAATCGACTTCATTTGCCATTTCGATGGCACTAACATATTTTCTAACTTGTCGTTGACTAGCTGCAACATATTCAAAGCCAACATCCCAATCAAATTCAGCAAACTTCCAGACAATACGATTGTCATCTCGATAGGGAATACGATGTCGCTCTAAAATACGCAAGCTAGGAATTGCACGACGAGTACTGAATAGATTAAATAACTCGATACCCATCAGCCATGAGAAGTGATTATTATCTTGATTAAATTCGATTTGCTCATGAAATTTTTTAGCAAAAGCATTTAATTCTGTATCATTAGATGTAACAGATTTATCCAGAAGCATCAATGCTAAGTGTTCTAATACAGCCACTGTTTCATGCTCAATAGGCTCCTCAAAGTCAATATTAATTAATGAATACCACAGCTTTTTTAGGCCAGGAAAATCTTGAGCTGCTTTATATTCAACCCGTGCATCTTCAAGTAAGCCAATAAAAAACATTTGAGCAGGACTAAGCTCTTCCCCTGAAATCGCTGATTTAGAATAACAAAGATGTGCAGCCATATGAGCTGCAGTTGCTCGATATAGTTCTAAACCCGATATTCGATTATCTTCTGGTCCAATATCATCAACAGCATCAGGCATAAATAGAATGTGATTTTCCACATAAGGTCGAAAATCTGCAAAGTCTGCTCCTGTTGGACGTAAGAAAAAATCTCGTCCCCATAATGCACGTAGGTAGAAATTTAGTTTACGTTGTACTTTGACAAATAAAATCCCTCGTCGTTCTTTCTCAAGCATTGCTCGGCTATCTTGAGATTCTAAATTAAAATAAGCAGTAAGATTATTAAAGTCTCGGCGATAAGCTTGTGCACCAAAGTTTGCCCAACGACGTAAACCACTCAAAGTTAATTTTGATAATAATTCATCAACATGGTTTAACATTGGACGTAAACCACGGGCGGCAGTAGAAGCTAACTGATGAATTAATGTAAGGTAACCACGCACTAGCGAAGCATCACCTAGACGACGAGCAGCTGCAGGTAAACTGGCAAGTAATAGGCTAATTACTTCACCAGATGTCATTGATGATAGTTTCATTGCAGCACTGACAATATCAGGAATAATGTCTTCACCACACTCTTTAACGACTAATGGGATTTCTTCAAGATAGGTAATAACAAGCTCACTACCGCGACCTAAGTTAGTCAATGCTTTAGCACCATCCATATAATCCGACAAGCCAGCTGGTGACATAATACGTGCTGCCTCGTGAAAGCTAGCATCGAGTACATCTTTTACTTCTGGGGCTGCTTTTTCCAGAAACTCTGTATAGTCTTCTAGTTGAATACTCATCTATTGCTTCCGTGAATTAATGATTACTCATAATTGTCTTTTATACAATTATGTGATTTAGCTTTTATTAAGCTCAACGATACTGATAAGATACCAATATAAAAAAGTACATTTAACCAAAGAAGGTTTGTACTGCAGCATTTAGTGTGTCACGCATATCAGGATCATCAGTTAGCGGTGTAACCATCGTCATACTACAAGCAATCTCTGGAGATACTCCATTTCTAATTAGTTGTGCTGCATAAACGAGTAGCCGTGTTGAAATACCTTCATCCAGACCATGACCTTTTAAATTACGGGCTCGGTGAGCAATTTGCACTAATTTTTCAGCAATATTAGTATCAATACCTGCTTCTTTAGCAACAATTGAAACTTCTAAAGTTTTTTCTGGATAATCAAAGTCAAGTCCACCAAAACGTTGTTTAGTTGATTGCTTTAGGTCTTTCATTAGGCTTTGATAACCTGGGTTATAAGAAATAACTAATTGAAAATCAGGGTGAGCTTCAACTAATTCTCCTTTTTTATCTAAAGGCAGTGTGCGACGATGATCAGTCAATGGATGAATAACAACTGTCGTATCTTGTCTCGCTTCAACAACCTCATCAAGGTAACAAATAGCTCCAATTCTAGCTGCTGTTGTTAGTGGACCGTCTTGCCATTTTGTACCATCTTTATCAAGGAGGAAGCGCCCTACTAAGTCTGATGCTGTCATATCTTCATTACAGGCAACGGTAATCAATGGCTTTTGTAATTTCCACGCCATATATTCAACAAAGCGTGATTTACCACAACCTGTTGGTCCTTTTAACATCATTGGCATACGGACACTGTATGCCGACTCATAAAGAGCAATTTCTTGATTCACTTCTTCATAGAAGGGCTCATCTTTAATAATGTATTGTTGTGGATCTATGATTAAATCAGACATAATGCTATTCCATAATATTTAATAGGTATTTCTATTAATTACTAATTAATTGAATTTAAAAAGTTAATAGAAGTAACCCTGCCGACAATAAGTGATTGAAAAGCTAAAAGTTTGGGTGCACTTTATTATATTGTTCAGAAAATCTTGATAATTATTCTAAGGGATTAGCCTAAAAACAATTATGAAGAATCTCTAAATGTATTTATTCTTCACCAAAAACTTCATCTTCACCTGACCATCCTGCAGCTTTTGCTTTTTCAAAGGCTTCTTGATGAATACGTTTATGTCTTTCTGCTAAATCAGGTGGTAAATGGCTGACTAAACAGCCGTATTTATCCCATTCGTTATTAACTTTTTGTAATAAGGCATCAATACCTGCCAAATTCCAACCTTCACAGGTTTCTTGATCAGAAATTAAACCAAATACCTTCGCATCACGAATAATTTTTCCAATACTTGTCATGCCACCGTTGATATCATTATCTATACCAACGTAACGATCTGGTTTTGCCATATACATTCCCTTAAGTTTTTTACTCCCCAATCACCTAAATGGCTAAATACGATAATGATGATTGGGGAAAGATTATTATACGCTTTGACCGCGATGAATAACCATGGCAGCCCCTGCACACTGTGCAAAGTTATCTAAACCTAATAGACGAATATGATTATTAGGATGAGCTGCTTTACATGCTTCCACTTCCTTCAATACTACGTCAACATCCGTTTCACCGAACATAGGTAGCTTCCACATATACCAATAATGACTATTAGCATGTTCTGGCTCTGTATGTTCAATTACAGGATTCCAGCCTTTACTTAAAATATACTCAACTTGAGTACGCGTCTGCTCTTCAGATAGAGCAGGTAGATAGGAGAAAGTCTCGAATTTACGACTTTCTGCATTACCTAGGCTTGATGCATAATCTTGCACGTCACTCATTATTTTTCTCCAATAAATATTAATTTGGTATTAAAGCCTTTAAACTCATTATCACAGCATAAAAAATTAACGATGCGATGATAATGAGTAAAGTTTTGATACATTTTGTTACTTGTGAGCAACGTCTAACTTGTCAACAGTATCAAATTCAAACTTTATTTCTTTCCAAGTTTCCATCGCTGCTGCTAGTTCAGGGCTATGCTTGGCTGCAGAAGTAAGAATATCTTTACCTTCTTTTTCAAGCTCACGACCTTGGTTACGTGCTTCAACACAAGCTTCAACTGCAACACGGTTAGCTGCTGCACCTGCTGCGTTACCCCATGGGTGACCTAATGTTCCACCACCAAATTGAAGTACAGAATCATCACCAAAGATACTAACTAATGCAGGCATATGCCAGACATGGATACCGCCTGATGCGACAGGTAATACACCTGGCATTGCTCCCCAGTCTTGATCGAAGAAAATACCACGTGAACGATCTTCTTTGATATAAGAGTCACGCATAATGTCGATCCAGCCTAATGTTGCATCACGGTCACCTTCCAATTTACCAACAACCGTACCAGAATGAAGATGGTCACCACCAGAGAGACGTAAAATCTTAGTCAATACACGGAAGTGAATGCCGTGATGAGGATTACGGTCAAGTACCGCGTGCATTGCACGGTGAATATGCAATAACATACCATTATCTTGACACCATTGTGCAAGCTGAGTATTTGCAGCCCAACCACCTGTGAGGTAATCGTGCATAATAATTGGAGCCCCAATTTCTTTTGCATATTCAGCACGCTTCATCATTTCGTCTGCTGTCGGTGCCGTTACGTTTAAGTAATGACCTTTACGCTCACCCGTTTCTGCTTCCGCTTTTTGAATAGCCTCCATAACAAAATCAAAACGGTGCTTCCAACGCATAAATGGTTGTGAGTTTACGTTTTCATCATCCTTGGTAAAGTCAAGACCTCCACGTAAACCTTCATAGCAAGCACGCCCGTAGTTTTTAGCAGAAAGTCCAAGCTTTGGCTTAATTGTACAACCTAACAGTGGACGACCATATTTATTTAATATATCACGCTCAACTTGGATACCCTGTGGTGGTCCATTACAAGTCATTACGTAGGCAAGTGGGAAACGTATATCTTCTAAACGTAGTGCCCGTAACGCTTTAAAGCCAAATACGTTACCAACCAATGAAGTCATCACATTGACAACAGAGCCTTCTTCAAATAGGTCGATAGGATAAGCAATGAACGCATAGAAACAAGTGTCATCTCCAGGGACATCTTCAATTGCATAGGCACGACCTTTATAGTAATCAAGGTCAGTTAACAAGTCAGTCCAGACTGTTGTCCAAGTGCCCGTAGAAGATTCCGCTGCAACTGCGGCAGCAACTTCCTCACGTGGCACTCCATCTTGTGGAGTTACTTTAAAACATGCCAGAATATCTGTCTCTTTTGGGGTATATTCTGGCATCCAATATGTTTCGCGGTATTCTTTCACGCCCGCATCATATTGCTTTGCCATATGTCGATCCTTTATAAATTAATGTGAGTTAAAAAAGTCAATCAGCTAAACGAATAATGAATCTTATTTATTAGTCGATTAACAATGGTGAGTAGTCTGCATTACTTTCTATATAAGTAACACTAAAATTAATACTAACTTTATATAAGAAAGTTTTAGCCTTGTGTAAGTATATGATTTTATTAAAATGAGCTTGTGTGGTTGATTGCATTCCTAATCTAAACGTATTAACAAGAGAGTTTATAAATAATATGTTGACAATTTAGGGTAAAAAACTTATGCATAGAATTACATTCCGCCAGGCTCAAATATTTGAGGTGGTTGCACGTTATAAAAGTCATACAAAAGCAGCGACTATTTTACACATGACACAGCCTGCTGTTTCTATGCAAATGAAACAGTTTGAAGAACGATTAGGTATTAAATTAATTGAAAGACATGGTAAGTCAATTACATTAACTCGTGAGGCTGAAAGCTTACAAAAATATGTCAGTGACATGATGCAGTCGTATCATGCACTAGAGGAATTTGTAAATGATCTGAAAGGCTGTGAAGCAGGTTTATTAGTCATTTCAGCAACAACAACAGCGAATCATTTTACAACTAAAATTCTCGCTGCATTTTCTCGTTTATATCCTAATGTAAATTTGAGCCTTGATGTAACAAACCGGGTTAATATCTTGTCACAATTAGAACATAATGAGCCAGATCAAGTGATTATGGGAGAGCCTCCAACAGGGCTAGGTTTAGAGTCTGAAGTGTTTATGGATAATCCTTTAGTGGTAATCGCTCCTCCTGATCATCCATTGAAAGACCAAAGAAACATACCATTAAATACTATTATAAAAGAAAAATTTGTAAGCAGAGAAAATGGTTCTGGTACAAGAAAGGCAATTGAAAAACACTTTAGGCGCTACGGTCTACAGTGTGAAAGTGGTTTAGAAATGACTAGCAATGAAGCTGTTAAACATGCCGTTGCTGCTGGCTTTGGTCTCGGCGTGGTATCGCTACATACTATTGAACTTGAACTAAAAAGTAATTATTTATGTACCTTAGATGTAGAAAGTTTTCCGATATTACGACACTGGCATTTAGTCACACGCAAAGGTAAGCCAATGTCTCACGTGGCATCTATTTTTAGGGAATTCTTACTGAATGAATGTAAGAATTCTGTAAAATAACATTATGGCTTGTTTACAATTAGCTTAAATGGAATAATTTTATTTTCTTGTTGATCTAGTTTTTCTTGTGCGTGCTTTCTGTTATATAATTGACAAGCAAACTTATAAAATTCGCCTTGCATACGTTGCATGGTCTCTATTGCCTGTGCTTCGTAAAATACAAATTCATATGGAACCGGTTCTGTTAAACATGTCCTACGTTGAGGGATAAATCGCTGCCAAGCAAATTCAATAAATGGGCGACGGTGAATATCGACAAATATAACCTCTTCATTATCAATAATCGCCTGATATTGCATACTTCTTACTGGAACAAAAACAGGCTTTTGTTGGTTTTGATGAAGTAAGGTCTTAATAATATTATAAGTATTAGCTGGTAATGATCGAGCTTGTCGACCTAATGATTGATTTCTAAAAAATTCCATTAGTATTACTCATGGCTTACTTTAATTTAAAGAGCTCTTGACTAAGCCATAAGCAATTTACTTGATCAGAAATGTACTTAATCAAAAATCTCTTACAGAGCGTTATTTTTATTTTTTTGTTCAGATTATAGCATAACTTATGCAACGATTTAACGTGGGGAAGATTGTGAAGAAAGACTTATCGTTACTAAATTTTACCACCAATAAAGAAATAGAGTAATGCATTGATATGTCTATGATGGTCTCGAATAAAAATAAATTTGGGAAATTATTGGGCAACTGACCTATAAACTAGATAAGGAAAAACGTAAATACGAGGAGTTATATAATGAGGGCAGAAGATTATTGGAAAAACGATTCTAAAGAAGAAGATATAATGGCTGATATGCGATATTTATTAGACTCTATTATCGAACAACGTAGTGATTTGGGAGAACTAGGTAAAGAAATTGAAAGGTTACTAAGATTAGCGGGTGTTACCGCAACAACTGACCCTAAGTTACCTAATCGTTATCATTAAAAAGCTTTAATATTTTAAATCGAACAAAATAGAGATTACTGAGTCTGAATGAATGAAGGCTTTGAGAGAGCTTTCATTTGAGTTGGGAGTTTTAGCCCAGTTACTGATGTAACTGGGTTTTTTTATGCTCTCCTATTTAACAATCACTTACCTTTTGTTCAAATTGTACGGAGTGGTTACGTTTATCTCTGACAAATTGAGGTTTCATCAGGGTTTTCAACACTTTTGGCAATGGTGTCAATAAATTCAGCGAACTCATCTGAGCTAATGACACTAAGTATGCGGTTTAATACATCAGGTTTAACTTGGGCGATGGTTTGTTGTCCATTTTTTAACTGGATATAGACGCCTGCGGTGCTTCTGTCATTGCTTTCCTTACTTTCTTTTTCTAGCAACGCTTGGTCGTCAACGGCGAGATCATCATAAATATCATCAATTTCGTCCCAGTCATCACCTAAATCATCTTCAAGGACTTGTATAACAATGGAGTCATGTACTGATTCAGTGCTTTCTGTCCAATTTATATTTTTGTCTTTGAGAGTTTGGATAAATTTATCCTTGATGGTTGAGGTAAAAAAAAGATATTCCAGTGTGTCGCTCACAGTACAAACTCCTCATTTATTCTCTGATGCAGATACTTGCAGTAAAATTTTATCCAGCCATGTTGCTGGTAGAATACGTTTTAGCGTGGCAAATAGATAGGTTGGAAAAGTAACATAATAATGAGCCTTGGGTTTATTACTTTCAAGTGCATGAATCACTTTTTGCAAAACCGCCTCAGGTTCTAAGGTGAACGGCACGGCTGCCCCTTGTTTTTCTAAACGCCGAATATTGCCCTGATATTTTTGCCGATGATAGCTCGTATTAATATCAATATTGTCTTTGAGTGCTTGCAAAGCATTGGCTCGAAACTGGCTGTTAATAGGACCCGGTTCAATTAATGAAACATAGATGCAGCTATCAGCTAATTCTTGCCGCAGGGTATCAGCAAAGCCTTCAATGGCATATTTGCTGGCATTATAAGCCCCTCGATAGGGCAAGGCGACAAGCCCTAGCACGGAGCTATTAAAAATAATGCGTCCTTCATTGCGTTGCCGAAAGATCGGCATAAGGCGATTGTTTAATTCAATCCAGCCAAAGACATTGCTGGCAAATTGTTTTTCTAAGGTTGCACGCGATAAATCTTCAACCGCCCCTGGTTGACCGTAGGCTCCATTATGAAATACGCCATACAGTTCATTGCTGGTTCTTAGCATTAATTCATTCGCGGCATCATTCACGCTTTCTGAATCAGCCAAATCAAGTTCGATAGCGTTTAAGCCTTCGTTTTCTAATCGCTCAAGGTCGGTGGCTTTTCGTGCCGTTGCAAATACACGATAGCCTCTTGCCTGTAAGCCTTTGGCTACGGTGTAGCCGATACCTGTTGAACAGCCTGTAATAAGTATATTTTTCATTGGTTTTCTGAGTTATTGCCTTCTGCATCCGCTTCTTTTTTATCGTCTTCGGATAATAACTCAGTTAGGCGTGTTTTGTCTTTTTCGTAGTTTGCTGATAGTTTCTCTTGTTTTGCTTGGTTTTCTTCGATCATTTCTTTATATACCGTAATACTCTCTTGGCTTGAGTCGATATATTTTTGCATTTTTTCTTTTTGTGCTTTGTTTTTTAGCGTTTTTATCTGTTTTTCTGCTTTTTTAATGGCATCCGTTAAGCTAAGGATTCTGCTGTCATATAATTTGTTTTGATCTTCAATGACTTGTTTCTTTTTTTCATATACTGCCGTGAGTTCTTCAATGCTGAGATAAGTTGCTCGTAGGTAATTGTCATATTTTTTTTGTGCTTCTATTTGTTCTGCTGTTAGTTTCTTATCAGTTGCTGTTTCTTTAGGGGATAATTTTTTTGTTTTTCGATCATCAGCAGAGGAAATTGTTTCAATACGTCTGCCTTTTTCATTAATCTTAGTGTAACCTTTTTGTGATACTGATGGTGGCAAAGTGTAGGAGTAATGCACCTCACCGTTAGTATCAACCCAGCGAAAGAATTTTTCAGCATATATTATTGGAGAATATACAAATAAGCTAGTCAATAGAAATATATAACAAGTACATCTTGTTGCAATATTCTTCATTTTCCCAATCTCATAAATATTTTTTATTCAATGCTAGAATTATTATTTATTTTCATTATTTCGTTAATCGCTAATCTATTTTCGGCATTTAGTGGTGGAGGAGCGGGCTTGATTCAATTACCTGTCTTATTATTCCTCGGCTTACCTTTCGGCGTTGCATTAGCAACACACAAAGTTGCCAGTGTTGCTCTTGGCTTAGGTGCGACACTACGGCATTTAAAAGGCAACAATCTGCAAAAAAAGATTATCTTATTATTATTCTTCAGCGGTATCCCTGGCGTTATTATTGGAGCTAACCTTATCCTTCATATTCCCGAAGCCATTGCCAAGCTTGCTTTAGGTGTATTGACGATTGGCTTAGGCATATACTCCATTTTAAAGCCAAATTTAGGACAACAGCTTAACCTAAAAAAGCAAAATATTTTAGAATTTCTTACAGGCGGTAGTGTGCTGTTTTTGATAGGTATACTCAACGGCTCCTTAACTTCTGGCACGGGCTTATTTGTTACGCTCTGGCTTATTCGCTGGTTTGGTTTGGACTACCAAACAGCCATTGCCTATACCCTTGTTATGGTCGGTTTGTTTTGGAATGGAGCAGGTGCGGTTACCTTAGGCATATTGGGTAATATTTATTGGATATGGCTGATTCCTTTACTACTAGGTTCATTGATTGGCGGTTATTTAGGTGCACATTTGAGCATTAAAAAAGGCAATCGCTGGATTAAACGTAGCTTCGAGCTTGTCACGATTATCATTGGTATAAAGCTTATCAGTCAATATTTTGTATAAAAAATAATAACTTAAAATTTTATTTTTGAACTAAGCTTTTATTAAGCTGACCACTCTATACTTGAACTTATAAATGTCTTCAATTAACTTGTAGTTCATCCTGATTAAGGACATTTATAATAATAAAAATAAAATTTTATCATGTACAATAAAAGATATATGTATAATCAAAGGAGAAAAAATAATGACAATAATAAATGACCAATTTGATGATGACTTAATTGAAACCCTTGAGCAAATACCAGAGGAACAAAAAAGTAAAGCTCATGTTATTCGTCGTAATATTGAAGAATACTTAGAACAAAAAGCGTTAGAACGACGTTTGACAGAGGTATTTGATGAAGACTTGAACCTAGGTTGGTAAAAACTAATAGGCATCTCTATTAACCAGCAAAAGAAAGAGATGCCACTACCTCCTACCTCTCTTACCTAAAAACTGACCATTAATAATACTAAAAACAGATATATTCCTCATATTATATTGTTCTACAGTGGTAACGATACTGTCTAATCATTTACCAACTTGCATATAAACTGCACGAGATAGTAATACATTTAGTTTTTAAAGGAATAAGCTAAACATGCCCACCAGCCTACGTTTTGTTGTTATTTTGATACTATTTGCTTTTATCACTGCCTGTTCTAATTCACAACCTAAAGTCAGACCGAGTACATGGGCTCAAAAAATCGAACATGCTCCCATACGAAATTTTTACAAAGTAGATAACCATTTGTACCGCTCTGGACTACCGACAGGCAAAGGAATGCAATATGCGGAAAAGCTAGGCATTCGTTATGTATTAAATTTGCATCATTTTGGTAATGACGATGCAGAGGTTCAGGGGACCTCACTAAAAGTTAAGCAAATCCGCATACATGTTACTAAAATGACCTACGCTGAAATTGTGCAATCTTTAAAATATATTGTTAAAGCGGATAAGCCTGTTTTAGTGCATTGCCTTACAGGCTCCGACAGAACAGGTATTGTCGTTGCCGCCTATCGAATGCTAAAAGGCTGGACAAAAGAAGAAGCCATTAATGAAATGGTACATGGCGGCTACCACTTCCGTAGGTATTTGTTCCCCAATCTAATTCCTTTAGTAGAAAGTATTAATATTCAACAGCTTAAAAAAGATGTTTATGGGCAGTAAATATTTTGTATACTCAGGGGAGATTTATATATAGAGTATAAGTGAAG
>JALWYT010000261.1 GCA_026992705.1 Thiotrichaceae bacterium | reverse complement strand
CTGCCGCCTCGCTAGAGAATTGTTAGATGGGCATAAACTGGTCAAGCTAGAAGTCTTAGGCGATGAAAAAACCTTATTCCCACACATCACCCAAACCCTCAAAGCCGCTCAAATATTGGTCGATGATGGTTTTGATGTCATGGTCTATACCAATGATGACCCCATTGTGGCACAAGAGCTAGAATCCATTGGCTGTGTTGCCGTCATGCCATTAGCTGCTCCTATTGGCTCAGGTTTAGGTATTCGCAACCCCTACAATATTATGGAAATCGTTGAAAATGCCAATGTACCAATTATTGTCGATGCTGGCGTAGGCACTGCCTCCGATGCAGCAGTCGCGATGGAATTAGGCTGTGATGGCGTATTAATGAACACCGCTATTGCGGCTGCAAAAGACCCCGTATTAATGGCATCAGCCATGAAAAAAGGCATACAAGCAGGACGCGAAGCCTTTTTAGCAGGACGAATGCCACGCAAACGCTATGCCTCCGCCTCCTCACCAATTGATGGAACCTTCTTTTAATCATGCAAGAGAAAAAATTTATGCGTCCTGTGCGTAGCTTTGTGCTACGTCAAGGTCGCTTAACAACAGGGCAAGAAACCGCATTAAAGGAACTATTTCCAATTTACGGCTTAGAAGCCAGTGATAAAATCTTTGATTTTACTGAAATTTTTAAGAGAACCGCCCCCATCACCCTAGAAATCGGCTTCGGCAATGGTGAGTCTCTCGCAACTATGGCAAAAAACGCCCCTGAACGTGATTTTATCGGTATTGAAGTCCACCGCCCAGGGGTTGGGCATATTTTGCATTTGATTGAAAAATACGGCTTAACAAATCTCCGTGTAATCCGCGACGATGCCGTTGAAATCATCAAAAACAATATCGCAGAAAACTCTCTCGACTGCGTACAACTCTTTTTCCCCGACCCTTGGCACAAAAAGAAACACCACAAACGCCGCATCGTGCAAACCGATTTTGTCAGCCTACTCGCCACCCGCCTACAAAAAGGCGGCATTTTCCACATGGCAACCGACTGGCAAGAATACGCCGAACACATGGCAGAAGTCATGGAAGCCCATCCCGACTTCACAAGCATCAGCGACAGCCCCTACTCCCCAAAACCCGACAGCCGCCCAGAAACCAAATTTGAACGTCGCGGATTAGACCGAGGGCATGGTGTTTGGGATTTGTTATATCGCTGTAAACTATAACGTATATAAAATTATTATCTAAAGTGATATAGGCTTATAGCTTAGGGTTTAGTTTTTATTTAACTCTAATAAATATGATTATTTTGTTTGGTGTTTCATTCTAATTTTATTATAGGGAATCATCATGTAATGCCCTGTTGCTTTACCACGTTCTCCGTCATCCATTACTAGTAGTAAGGTTTCGCCTTGTGCTGTTTTTATTGTACTAGTTCCTTCGGTATAGCCAATATTATTTATATCTTTTATCTGTAGAGGAAAAAGTTTGTTGTTTTTCCATAGCCATAGTTGAAAGGGAGTATTCCGACCTTTTTTAGAGCCCGCAACAATAATAAAGCCCTTGATTGTTGGGTTGTAGTTGATACTGCGAATGGTTTTACCTTGTAAATCCAAAGTAATAATGTCAGCTATGAGTTGAGTGATTCTTTTCTGTTCAAATAATTGCTCAATATTGCTAACTTTTATGATTATTGCTTTATTATTAAGTCGTGGTCGTCGTAAACCGATTAATAAGCTATCACTTTGTAGGTCATAAGCTAAACCTTCAATATTTAGATTTTTGATGGATTTATTAGGAAGTAGTTTAGCAATTTGTTTTGTTAATGAAGATAAAGACTGGAAATGAATAAGTTGTTTTTTTCCAACATGAAATCGGACTAATTGCTCACGCGATTTCTTACGCTGTCCTAAGCTATTACGACTATGAGAGGTAATTGCATAAACCCAGTTATTTTTCCCTAGACTGATACCTTCTAAATCATTTAGTTTTATTATTTTTTGTTTTTCTCCAATTTTAACAAATTTTGATAGAGGGAGCCGTTGAAAATAATTTTGATTATTAAGTCGTAATAGGCTGAAAGGATGTTCTTTTTCATCTTCAATAATAAGAATTCTACCATCAGGAAGTTGTACTACACCTGATGCCTCATAAATATCATTAAAACGCTGAAATACTATTTGTTCGGTGGATTTAACAACATAAGGAGTAATAAGGAGTAGCGTGATAAGAAGTATTTTTATTATGTTCATGCAGTGATAATAGTACTTAGAGAAATTATTTTTCTGAATTTATACTGTTGATTTAGAAATGTATAGAGACCTACATGAAAGTATTATAAAATACACAAGCATAACTTAAAGTCGTGACTCCACTATGGCAATATTATTCATAGTAAAGTCACGGATTTAAGCATAAGTTAAATTGATGTCTTATTCAGTGACCGGCTTTTCATTTCCGGTAGTTTGTTCAACTTCTTGTGTTGTAATGTTATTATCCACGGGTTTTTCCATGTCAGTTGCTTGTTTTGTATCCTTACTTGAGGCATCTTGAGTAGTAGTATCACTTGATTGCTCTTCTTCACAAGTTGGAAGTTTAGATTTATCTTCACCTTCTGGTGAAGTATCACTATCGCCATTACTTTCTTCTTTTACGCCATCATCATTTTGTTTTTCGTCACCTTCTTTTACGTCATCATCCTGCTTTGCAATATCAGCATCAGCTTCACTTTTAGGGATACATTCTTTCTTTGTCTCTTCATTCTCACCTGTTGCAGTAGTATCTGTCTGTATCGTATCAGTGTTTATTGTAGTATTTAATGAGGTATCGGTATTATTTGTAGTTTGTGCCGTACTTTGTTGTATAGCAGTAGGCTGGGTCGACATTATTTCACTCTCTGCCCATGTAGTTGAAATAGCTAATGCTAACGCAATTGTACTAGTTAATGTTATAGTTTTTACTTTCATTTTGTTCTCCTTAACAATTAAATAATGGGAAATTTCCATACTTCCTAATATACTTAAGTTCTAAATAAAACAATGATGTCAGAGGTTCATAAATAGGAGATATTTCCCAGTTTTCAATGAATTTTGAGCAAGTCACTTGTTCATTATTAAATGACATTAAATATAAAACTAAGTTTCAATTAAACTTAATGTAAGCTTAATGATATATGATAATTTGGAAAAATCAAATTATAGTGCTTAAAAACCACGTAAAGAAAAAGCATGTATAACAAACTACAATTATAAAGGCATAAGGGTTTAAGAGTATCATTCTGTAATCTCTATTATGATCATTTTATTTTACTTATTACTTGGTTTAGTAACTTTACTAATAATTGGACTCATTATTTTTACTCCATTACTTATGGAGTATATACCTTTTCTTAAATATTCAAAAAAAGGAGAGGAAGTAAATATATTTTATGCTGTAGTAATTCATTCAATTATTATTGTATTATTAGTGACTCCTTTGATTAAAATGTATGCAAATATACAAAGAGACTATGCAACTGAATACTTAAACAACATTCGTAATAGACAAGCAGAAATTCCTATTATTTATAAAAAATTATTAGAAGATCGCTCACCTGATTTAGGTAAAGCTTATCAATATGTTTTATCAGAACGATTAATAATCGATGAGTTTAATAAAAAAATTACTATTATTAAACGCCCTCTTAAGAATCATCAATTTTTTATTGATAAGATACTTAGCCATTTAAAAATGGTTGATGATCAATTATACTCATTAAAGGGATTACTTGAAACCTCAGCAGTTACTTTTAATCAAACATCTAAGTTTGATGACAGCCTATACACTAATGTGAAAGCATATATTGTAGATCCAGTGTCAGTAGATGAGTTCAATGAATTGGCAGTATATTCCGGACTTAAAGAGATAAAACGAAAAAGCTCCGAAGTATCTACCGAAAAAGAGATAAAAGCTCTTCAACTTGAAGAGGATATCGCAAAAGAGCAGGTTGATTTTGCAAATGAAGAGATAGAGAGATTTGAAAAACTTAAAGAGCAAAAAGAGGCAGAGATCGAAGAGCTTAAAAAAGCTTATGAAGAGTTAAAGTGCGAAGTTGAAAAGATCGAAGCTGATACAAACAAAAAGTTAGAAGCTATAGAGGAGAAAAAAAGAGAGGTTTATGATAAAAAGCAAAAACTGCTCTCTAGTATGAGCCAAAATATCATAATCTTTTATGAAAAGATTAGAAGATGGGCAGGAAATACAAC
>JALWYT010000260.1 GCA_026992705.1 Thiotrichaceae bacterium | reverse complement strand
GTTCAGTTGTGCCATTTCACATCGCATAACCACAAAGCGAGTACCTGTTAGTTTACTGGCTGCTTCAAAATCCATCCAACCATGTGGCAAGCCTAAATCAACGTGATCTTTTACTTCAAAATCAAACTGTGGTGGTTCCCCCCATTTGCTGATTTCGACATTATCAGCTTCACTTAAACCTTCAGGAACCGCATCATCGAGGATATTTGGAATGCCCATCACAAAATCATCAATTTCTGCTAATAATGCTGAAAGTTGCTGTTCCGCTCGTTTATGCTCATTGCTTAAATTAGTAACTTCAGCAAGCAAGGGTTTGATGTCCTTGCCTTGAGCTTTTGCTTTGCCGATGGATTTTGATTTGACATTGCGTTCATTTTGTAATTCTTGTGTACGAATTTGTAGGCTTTTGCGTTGTGATTCGAGTTGATTAAATTTTTCAACATCTAATTGAAAGCCACGTCTCGCCATCTGTTCTGCGACAGCGTTAATATCTTTTCTTAAAAGTTTTTGATCTAGCATAATTTTTTATTCGGTTATAAAAAGAGCACTCAGCTAAAGCAGCTGAGTCATTGAATTACGGTAATGGTTATAGAAACAAGTAAGTGTATCAAATCTGTCTGCCGACAATAAGCCCTATCCATACAGCAAAGATACAAACTCCGACATTAAGAAATATATTGAGAAATGCTCGTAGTATATGCCCTTGACTGATTAAGTTTACAGTATCTATTGAAAATGTTGAAAATGTGGTAAAGGCTCCTAAAAAACCAACTAATAATGTCAATTTAAGTATGTCATTTGTGTCTGCTTTTTCAATAAAAATAATAGTTAAAATCCCCATAAGAAATGAGCCAATCACATTGACGATTAAAGTACCATAAGGGAAATTTTTACCTAAGCAAATATACATGCTGTTAGAGACAAAATAGCGAAGTAAAGCCCCTATTGCACCGCCAAGCATAATACCAAAAAATTGATTCACAAAAAATTCCTTTATATTAATGATAGGTACTGTTTTGTTTGTTGGAAAAAAGATACACTGTGTTTTATCAAAAACAAATAAATAATTTACCCCAATGGACGATAAAAAAGAAATTCGATCAAAGCTATTATTCAAACTCAGTGAGTTTCTTCCAGAGACAGCCATTTTATCGGAAGAGGATGAGCTACGCCCTTATGAATGTGATGCCCTATCTGCTTATCGCCGTGTTCCATTATTAGTCGTATTACCCGATACCGTTGAGCAAGTACAAAATATTGTACGTTGTTGTACCAGCATGGGGGTTCCCATTGTTGCTAGAGGAGCAGGGACAGGGTTATCAGGCGGTGCTTTACCCAATGAATATGGTATTATTTTAAGCTTGGCTCGATTTGACAAAATATTAACTATTGATGCCGATAATTTTACTGCCCGTGTACAGCCTGGTGTAAAAAATCTTGCAATTTCCAATGCAGTAGCTCCTTATAGTTTATATTATGCACCTGATCCATCCTCGCAAATTGCCTGTTCGATTGGTGGTAATATTGCGGAAAATTCAGGGGGGGTGCATTGTTTAAAATACGGTCTAACCCTTCATAATGTATTAGAGGTTACGATTGTTACGATTGAAGGCGATATTGTTACACTAGGTTCAAAAGCTCTGGATACTCCGGGCTATGATTTATTGTCATTGATGACAGGTTCTGAAGGTATGTTGGGTATTATTGTCGAAGTTGTAGTAAAACTACTGCCTAAGCCTGATGCAAGACAAGTCATTATGGCAGCATTTTCCAGCACTGAGGATGCTAGCAAAGCGGTTTCTGTCATTATTAGTGATGGCATTATCCCTGCTGGCTTAGAAATGATGGATAGGCTTGCAATACAAGCAGCAGAAGATTATGTACATGCAGGTTATCCTAAAGATGCTGAAGCCATTTTACTGTGTGAGTTAGATGGTAGTCGTGCTGAAGTTATAGAGCAGTCCTTTTTAGTTAGGCGATTATTAAAGTTACAGGGAGCAAATCATATTCGTATAGCAGACTCAGAAGCAGAACAAGCTAAATTATGGCAAGGTCGGAAATCCGCTTTTCCTGCCATAGGACGTTTAGCTCCTGATTATTACTGCATGGATGGTACAATTCCACGCAAGCAATTAGCCTATGTTTTGCAAAAGATTAATGAACTCTCAAAACAATATGGTTTAGCTGTTGCCAATGTTTTTCACGCAGGTGATGGAAATTTACATCCATTAATTTTATTTGATGCTAATAAAGGTGAACTAGAAAAAGCAGAACAATTTGGAGCGGATATTTTATCACTTTGTGTAAAAGTAGGTGGCACAATAACAGGAGAACATGGTGTTGGACATGAAAAATTAGATCAGATGTGTGTGCAGTTTAATACCAATGAACTTGAGCATTTTCATGCAATTAAAACGAGCTTTGACCATAATGAATTATTAAATCCAGGAAAAGCAATTCCAACGTTACATCGCTGTGCAGAGTTTGGTGCAATGCACGTGCATCACGGCAAGCTTCCCTATTCTGATATACCAAGATTTTAACTAGGTTAGCATGATAAATAATGATATAAGAGAACAATTGCAACATGAGGTGCTTGATGCCATTGACAAGTATGAGGTCTTACGTATACACGGTGGCGATAGTAAAAACTTTTATGGTAATCAAATTGCAAGTACTAAAACACTGGATATAAGTGCTCATAGCGGTATTATTGACTATGAACCTACCGAATTGGTTATTACTGTTCGAGCAGGTACTAAACTAAAAGAGTTAGAGGCATTACTTACAGAATATGCTCAACAACTTCCTTTTGAGCCACCTATGCATAATGAAAACAGCACAATTGGCGGTGTTGTTGCAGCTGGTTTATCAGGACCTAGACGACCTTTTAGTGGAGCAGTAAGGGATCACATTCTAGGCATGACCTTGATTAATGGGCAGGGAAAAATTGTTACCTTTGGTGGTCAGGTCATGAAAAATGTTGCGGGCTATGATGTTTCCCGCTTAATGGTCGGCTCACTTGGTTCACTTGGTGTTATTTTAAGTGTGTCTATTAAATTAATTCCAGCTCCTGCCAGTGAAGTTACATTCGCTATTGAAACCACACAACAGAAAGCGATTAATTTATTCAACCAATGGCGACCTACGCCCTTGCCGATTTCTGCAACTTGTTTTTATGAAGACTGTTTATATGTGCGTTTATCGGGGGGGCATCAATCTGTTGCCACATTTAGTAAGCAAATACAAGGTGAACAACTAGCGAACTCTGAAAGCTTTTGGAGTTCCATCAGAAACCAAAGCCACACGTTTTTTCAACATCAAAACAAACCATTATGGCGATTATCCTTTCCACCTGCAACCCCTGCATTGCAGAATTTGGAAAAAAACACCCTTATTGAATGGGGCGGTGCTCAATATTGGCTATTTAGCAATGCACCCTCCAATATTATTCGAGGCGTTGCAGAAAAAAATAAAGGGCATGCAACTTTGTATAAAGGTGAACAACCGGGGGTCAACAAATTTCACCCGTTACCCGCAGAATTAATGAAGCTACAAAAACGCTTAAAAAATACGTTAGACCCACATAATATTTTTGTTTCAGGCAGACTTTACAAAGGTTTTTAATGCAAACACAACTCGCTGAATTTATAAAAGAAACAGAAGATGGAAAACTTGCAGATAGCATTTTGCGAAGCTGTGTCCATTGTGGTTTTTGTAATGCAACTTGTCCTACTTATTTGCTACTTGGTGATGAAAATGATGGACCACGTGGGCGTATTTATCTCATTAAACAATTGCTAGAAGGAAAAAAAGTAGGGGAAAAAACCTTAAAACATCTTGACCGATGCCTCACTTGTCGAAACTGTGAAACAACTTGCCCATCAGGTGTGCAATACGAAAAATTACTCGATATTGGCAGGCGAATTGCAGAAGAACGCATCACACGCGATGCCGCCAGTGCCAAGGCTCGTAAACATCTGTTGAAATTCTTACCGTACAGTGGTCGTTTTAAATTAATTTTCAATGTAGGGCGTAGCTTTAAGTTTTTATTACCTAAAACAACTAGGAAGAAAATTCCCGAAAAAAGAAAGATTGGTGATTTACCTAAGCGTGTACATGCTCGTAAAATGTTGATTTTAGATGGTTGCGTTCAACCTGCTTTATCTCCTGAAATTAATATTGCAACTGCTCGTGTACTCGATAAATTAGGTATTACACTTATCCAAAAATCTAAAGCGGGATGTTGTGGTGCTGTAAGTCAACATCTTGC
>JALWYT010000259.1 GCA_026992705.1 Thiotrichaceae bacterium | reverse complement strand
GCTAAGTAATTGATTATTCAGGACGCTGTAAATACATCCATGTAAGCTCTAAGGCAGCATCCCTGCTGCCTAAGCCCGAATAATCAATCACTTAGCAACTTCTATATAGATTATGCTGAGTAGTTGCTAAAAAATAAAATAATCGCCCCAAAGAGGGCAAAAGTTGACTGATCAAATACAAATTTGGCGGTCTGAATAATAATAAAAATAATAATAAAAGAAACGCTTCTCAGTTTAGTTTGTTTGTAAAAATTTAAAGCACGACTGTGAATGATGAGTTCTTGCTTAAAATTCGGGCTATAGTTGACCATATCTGAAAAGCCAATTTTTTCGTATGGACTATGCTTAAGGAAGCTCTGATTAAGTCGAGTCAAATTTCCTGAGAAGAAAATTTAGCTCGTAATGGGTAATACCTTTCTGCGTTACATTACAGTTTGTTTACGCAGCAGGCTACATTAACTTAATCAGTAAATTTGGTGTATTTATTATATGCAGATGCCCTCTCGGCTGCTAAAAAATACAAAATATCAGGATATTGATACCAGTAGTGTCTAATTTATTTGGTATCTAAAATAAAAAGTCGTATCAGATTTATAAAACAATAAAAATGAGCTGACAATATGTCTGTACCTATAACTAAAACATTAGGCTTTTTACCCAATATGTGTGTGCCGCAGTCTGTGTTGCGTGCTGTTGTCGTGGCAATTTTGATTGCCATTGTTATCACACTTGCGGGTAGTAAGAGTTTTCAAGATTTTTTTACAAATCTTGGTTTAACTGCACTCTTTATTGTCTGGATTACGTTAATTAGTGTATTCCTAATTTGCCTAATTGGACGCTTTCAAACAAAGCCCTCTGTTGTTACTACAACGGTTATCGTTTTAAGTATTACAACAGGTTTAACCTTAATTGCATCCATACTAGGAACAATGGCTTTGTCATATAACTCAGAGCATGGCATACGCTATTGGGATACGCTTTTTGTCCTCAAGACAGTTTTTATTGCGACTGTTATTAGTTTAATTTTTTTACGTTATTTTTATGTGCAGCATCAGTGGGAAATACACGTTCATGCGGATACTTCCGCAAAGTACGATGCTTTGCAATCGCGTATGCGACCCCATTTTTTGTTCAATAGCTTAAATACGGTGGCTCAGTTAGTACATATCGATGCCGATAAAGCAGAAGAGGCATTACTCGATATTGCCGGCTTCATGAGGACTATATTAGACAAACGCAACCGTATATCGCTTCGTGAGGAACTCGACTTAACTGTTAGTTACCTAAATATTGAAGCCTTACGCTTAGGAAAACACCGTTTGTCAATTGTATGGGATATGGATCAGGCAACCTTGCCAATGGATATGGACATCCCCCCATTATTGCTACAACCACTTGTTGAGAACGCGATATATCATGGAATTCAGCCACGCAAAGATGGCGGAACCTTAGGCATTAGTCTCTATGATAACGGTGATTCTCTCGGTGTTTCCGTTACTAACCCTATCCCCAAAGATGAAGCTAATGCTCATTTAAAAGGCAATCATATTGCCCAAGAAAATATGAAAAAACGATTGCAACTAGCTTATGGGGATAAGGCCAATTTGAAAATTGAAAAAACAGCACGCCAGTATCGTGTCTCGTTTATGATCCCGAAGGAGTAATATGTATGTCTATTAATATATTAGTTGTCGATGATGAGGAGCTGGCAAGAGAGCGAATCAAACGACTATTAAAAGATAATGATCACTACAAGATTTGTGCCGAAGCAGAAAACGGAGCTGAGGCACTTATGATGGTAGAACGTCATAAGCCTGAAATTGTTTTGCTTGATATTTCTATGCCTGTTATGGATGGTTTAGAAGTTGCAAAACATTTATCAGGCTCTGACAGTCCGCCAGCCGTCATATTCACCACAGCGTATGGTGAGTATGCTTTAGAAGCCTTTTCAACCAAAGCAACAGGGTATCTTATGAAACCAATTAGACAAGAACAATTATTACAAAGTCTAGAACAGGCCCGCTCATTGAACCGAGCTCAACGCAATGAAATTTTAGATCGCCATGCTGAAAATCAGTCTAAGCGTAAGCATATTTGTGCTCGTATGCGGGGGAACTTAGAACTCATTCCCGTGGAAGACGTATATTATTTCCAAGCGGATCAAAAATACGTCACGGTACGATATAAAAAGGGGGAAGTGATTATCGAGGAATCGTTAAAATCCCTAGAAAAAGACTTATCCGATCGATTTATCCGTATCCACCGTAATGCACTTGTCGCAAAACAGCGAATAACGGGGCTAGATAAATCAGAAATCGGGCGTGTGCAAGTAAAGATTGCTAACATTGATGATCGGCTTGAAGTGAGCCGTCGTCATGTTGCGGAGCTACGCCGCTTTGTACGTAATCGTTAATAAATGGTAGTGATGGTAGGTAATAGATTATTTGGGATACTGTAAATATATTTTTGATGATAAATTTAAAATAATCAATTACTTACTAATTTTTATATAAATTATATTTGAGTAATTACGAAATATAAGTAATTTTCTTTTTTAGAGGTAGCATATTAATGGTGTTACCTCTTTTTTGTAAATCGAACAATTATCTTAAACACATACCTTTTGGTAATACTACTTGCTAGATTCTTCTAAATCATGCAGTCTTGCTCATAAAAATAAAAAGAGACTTTATAAAGTTGATAACAAGGCTTATTTTGATAGCGTATTGTTATTGAACAATCAAACTGAAACAGGAGAAATCAAGCATGTCAACAGGTCTAAGCATTGCTATACTATGTTCCCTCACTGCACTAGTATATAGTTTTTATACAATCAAATGGATACTTTCCAGTCCAAGTGGTAGCGATAAAATGGTAGATATTGCTGCTGCCATTCAGGAAGGTGCTTCGGCTTATTTTAAGCGTCAATATGGAGCGATTGCAGTTGTAGGTGTCATTCTTTTTATTGTCCTCTGGGCAGGTCTAGATACTCTTACCGCATTTGGTTTTTTACTCGGTGCAGTCTTCTCAGGGCTTGCAGGCTTTATTGGTATGTATGTTTCGGTACGAGCGAATGTTCGTACTACAGAAGCTGCTAAAGAAGGCTTAAACCCTGCTATGCAAGTTGCATTTAAAGGGGGAGCAATTACGGGCTTATTAGTTGTTGGTTTGGGCTTACTCGGTGTATCCATCTATGTTTGGTTATTAAACAGTCTTACACCAGCAGGAGAGGATTTAAGTTTAGCTCCTCTTGTTGGTTTAGCATTTGGGGGTTCTTTAATTTCAATCTTTGCAAGACTCGGGGGAGGGATTTTCACTAAAGGTGCTGACGTTGGAGCGGATTTAGTTGGTAAAGTTGAAGCAGGTATCCCTGAAGATGATCCACGTAACCCTGCGGTTATTGCCGATAATGTGGGTGATAATGTAGGCGACTGTGCAGGTATGGCAGCTGATTTATTTGAAACTTATGCTGTAACTATTATCGCAACCCTAATGCTTGGTGCATTAACATTTATAGATTCAACAAATGCCGTTATCTACCCCCTAGTACTTGGTGCAGTTTCTATTCTTGCCTCAATTGTAGGTACCTTCTTTGTAAAAGTTGGCTCAGATAGAAATGTCATGAAAGGTTTATATAAAGGCTTGATTGTTTCAGGTGTACTCGCTGGAGCATTTTTTTACCCCATAACGGCATGGCTTATGGCAGATAATGGACAAACTACCACGAGTGCCTTATGGGGAGCATCACTGATTGGTTTATTAGTTACGGCACTATTAGTGGTAATCACGGATTACTATACTTCAACCTCATTTGCACCTGTCAAGCATATTGCTGAAGCTTCCACAACGGGGCATGGTACAAATGTTATCGCAGGCTTAGGCATATCAATGAAATCAACCGCAGCCCCACTATTAGTCATTTGTTTTGGTATATGGGCAGCTCATGAATTAGCAGGCTTATATGGTATCGCGATTGCAGCAACCTCAATGCTATCCATGACCGGTATTATCGTTGCGATGGATGCCTTTGGACCTATTACTGACAATGCAGGTGGTATCGCAGAAATGGCAGAACTGCCTAGTGATATTCGTGATACAACCGATGCACTTGATGCAGTGGGTAACACTACAAAAGCCGTAACAAAAGGTTATGCAATTGGCTCGGCTGCTCTTGCTGCCTTAGTATTATTTGCTGATTTTACACATAGCTTGGAGGTTCAAACGGGTGGACATACCACTTTTGATTTATCGAATCACATGGTCATTATTGGTTTGTTGATTGGTGGTATGATCCCATTTTTATTCGGAGCAATGGCAATGGAAGCTGTTGGTCGAGCTGCTAGCTCAGTGGTCATTGAAGTGCGTCGTCAATTTAAAGAAATGCCGGGTATTATGGATTACACCCAAAAACCTGATTATTCCAAAGCGGTCGATATGCTAACCAAAGCCGCCATTAAAGAAATGGTCATCCCCTCACTACTGCCAATCATCATTCCATTATTAGTCGGTATTTTCCTAGGCTCACAAGCCCTAGGTGGGGTACTACTTGGCTCAATTATCACTGGTTTATTTGTCGCCATCTCAATGACAACAGGTGGTGGAGCTTGGGATAATGCTAAGAAACATATCGAAGATGGTTATTTTGGAGGCAAGGGTTCAGAAGCCCACAAAGCCGCTGTAACAGGTGATACTGTTGGTGATCCATACAAAGATACAGCAGGACCTGCTATTAATCCATTAATAAAAATTATCAATATTGTTGCCTTGTTGATGATTCCTTTACTTTAGGAGCTTGTTATCCCTTTTAAAATATGATGTTTTAGATACAGTTTCTGATTAAGTTGTGAATCAGTATCTTAAAAAGTTTAACCACGACTTAATCAGAGGTTTCTTAATATTGATATAAGCTACTCATGTGAAACATTATTTTTTATTTAGAGACTCTATTGAGTGTAAAAGGAGATTAAAAGGTGAGTAGGCAGAATTTAAAACAGGCTGGCTTAAAAGTGACTCAGCCACGTATGAAAATTCTTAAATTGTTGGAAGCAACGGATAAGCGTCATGTAACAGCAGAAGATGTTTATAAAATGCTACTAAATAAGAAGGAGGATATTGGTTTAGCAACTGTATATCGTGTATTAACTCAGTTTGAAGCTGCAGGTTTGGTAGTGCGACACCACTTTGAAGGTGGACAAGCCGTTTTTGAACTTGCAAATGATGATCATCATGATCACATGGTCTGCCTTAAAACAGGAAAAATTGTTGAATTTTATGACGATATCATTGAAAAGCGCCAAAAAGAAATTGCTAAGGAACATGGTTTTGAAATTACTGACCATGTATTAGTACTTTATGGAAATTTCACTGATAAAAAATAAAATTTATATTTTTGCTTTTTCTCTTCTCAGAGGTATAATCCGCCGTTACTTTTATTCGGTGGGATAGTAATATGCCCATGATGATTTACAAAATATAGGTTGAGAGATACATGCCAAGTGTTAAAGTAAGAGAGAATGAGCCATTTGAAGTCGCTTTACGTCGTTTTAAGCGTACTTGTGAAAAAGCAGGAGTTGTTGCTGAAGCTCGTGCCCGTGAGTTTTACGAAAAACCAACTGCGGTACGTAAAAGAATGCGTGCAGCTGCAATTAAGCGGAATTTTAAACGCATTTCTCGTGATTTGAATCGCCGAGTTAGAATGTACTAATATAATTTATTGCATCGATATGGATGCAATAAAAATTATATGGAGTAAATTATGGCTGATTCTACATTAAAACAACGTATTGTTGAGGACATGAAATCCGCAATGCGAGCAAAGGATAAAGAGCGTTTAGCGACTGTTCGTTCAATTCTTGCTGTGATTAAACAACAAGAAGTTGATACTAGAAAGGATGTCGATGATAAGGATATTATCGTATTGCTGGATAAAATGTGTAAACAGCGTAAAGACTCCATTGAACAATATACCGCTGCCCAGCGAGATGATCTTGTTGCTATCGAGCAAAAAGAACTCGAGATAATACAAACCTACTTACCAGAGCAAATGTCTGACGCTGAAATTGATGCCTTAATTGCTGAGGCAATCAGCGAAACAGGGGCTGATTCCATGAAAGATATGGGTAAAGTCATGGCATTTATCAGACCTAAAGCACAAGGGCGTGCAGATATGGGGCAGTTAAGCGGTAAGGTTAAAAAGGCTTTAGCTTAATCGTATCATAGCGTAGCAGGGCAATATTCTCCTGCGTTATATTGCACTTCACGCAGGCTACGACTTAACTAGCAAATCCAATTCTATCCAACTAGGAAACAGCCAATGTCTACACTTAAAAATGACCGTTATTTAAGAGCATTACTAAAACAAGATGTAGATACCACGCCTATTTGGATAATGCGACAAGCAGGACGCTACTTGCCAGAGTATCGTGCAACACGAGCCAAAGCAGGTAGCTTTATGGATTTGTGTAAAAATCCTGATTTAGCCTGTGAAGTTACCCTGCAGCCATTTGAGCGTTATGACCTTGACGCAGCAATCCTTTTTTCAGATATACTAACTATTCCTGATGCAATGGGTCTGGGACTTTATTTTGAGCAAGGCGAAGGACCTAAATTTGAAAAGGTTATTGCAAGCACGGCAGATGTTGAGGCTTTAGGTATTCCTGACCCCGAGCAAGAGCTTAAATATGTTATGGATGCAGTGCGAGTTATTCGCAGAGAGCTTAATGGTCGCGTACCGTTGATTGGTTTCTCGGGTAGCCCTTGGACACTAGCGACGTATATGGTTGAAGGCGGTGCAAGTAAAGATTTTGGCAAAGTCAAAGGCATGCTGTATGACAATCCTGCCGCATTACACCAACTGCTTGATAAACTCGCTGATAGTGTAACCTCCTATTTGAATGCTCAAATTGCAGCGGGTGTTCAAGCTGTGCAAATCTTTGATACATGGGGTGGTTCATTAACACCGCAAACCTTCAAAGAATTTTCTCTACGTTATATGGAGAATATTGTTGCAGGTTTGACGAAAGAAGCTGAAGGTCGAGAAATTCCTGTTGTGCTATTTACTAAAGGCGGTGGTCAATGGCTGGAAGTTATTGCCAATACAGGCTGCCATGCAGTTGGCTTAGATTGGACGATTAATATTGCAGAAGCCCGCCAACGTGTGGGTGAACAAGTCGCTTTGCAAGGTAATATGGATCCTTGTGTGCTTTATGCTTCACCCGAAGTCATTGAAAATACTGTTAAGCAAATCCTTGCTGATTTTGGTACAGGCAATGGTCATGTATTTAATCTAGGGCATGGTATTCATCAATACATTGATCCTGATAAAGTGAAGATTTTAATTGATGCGGTACATCAACATAGTAAGCAGTATCATCTATCATAGGCTTTATAACATTTATAGAAAGAGCTGTTTATCAATAAATAAAAGAATGAATATAGATTCATTCTTTTAGCTTGTATAAGTTAGTTACTGAAACTCAAAAAGTTCAATAAAAAATGAAAAAATTTAAAATAACACTTGATTAGTATATTAGTAAATAATAATATATGCATTATCGATTGGGAGTAAATACTCATCCGTAAATTACTTATTCTAATTAAACTAAATCTGCTAGGAGATTTAAAATGAAATTACAAACTATCACTCTTTCTGCACTTATCGCTCTTACTGCTGCTACAACTGCATCTGCTGACTGGATGGATGGTATACAAAATGGCTATGGTAATGGTCAATCATACGGTAACGGTAATGCATACGGTACTGGAAATGGTACTGTAAATACAACAGGTAATGGTAATGCAAATGGCTGGGGTCGTGGTAATGGTAATGCTGATGGTGAAGTTGAGTTTACTTTGACTTTTAAAGGCAAAGGTAAAACAGATATGGCTGCTGATGGTGCTTTTGATGGTAAAGGTGACTTTACTGGTAATGGTACTGGTAATTCTGCATTTAATGGTCAAGGTGCTGGTAATACTCAAGCAGCAGGTGCTGCTTCACAAAATGCTAATAGTGGATATATGGGAGGCTATGCTCCTATACCTTTTGTAGCTCAACCTACTACTCCTGCTGCATCAAGTGCTCCTTCTTTTGAAGAAATGCAAAAAATGATGGCTGAACAACAAAAGAAAGCAATACAAGCTATTACATCTAAGACAGAAGCAAAAGCAACTGCAGTTACACCTAAAGCAGAAGCAACTGCTAGCACAGAAGCTGCTGCTAAGTAAGCTGATAGCAGAATCATAAGCTACAAAAAAGCCCAGCCTAGTGCTGGACTTTTTTGTGCTTAATATCAATCCTTTGCTCAAGGATTGATCTTTTCCGCTTTACAGAATCGCTACAAATTAAGTCTGATAAGCAAACCGCATAGCCTCTACCACGTCATCCAAAGTTTCTCGGGCAATTTCTCTTGCTGCTTCACTTCCATCTTGTAAGATATTTTTTAATTGATGACGATCAGCTTTATAATCATTTGCTCGTTCACGAATAGGTGCAAGCTCTTTTTGTATCGCACTAATGATGGGTTGTTTACAATCTAAACAGCCAATACTCGCATGGCGACAGCCCTCTATTACCCATTGTTTTATATTATCATCTGAATAGATTTCATGTAGTTTCCATACAGGACATTTATCTGGATTACCAGGATCACTTAGGCGTTTACGATTAGTATCAGTTGGCATTTTGCGAATCTTAAGCTCAATGGATTCTGCATCTTCTGTTAGGCTAATGGTATTATTATAAGATTTAGACATCTTTTGCCCATCTGTACCAGGCATTTTTGATGCTTTAGTTAGTTTAGCTTGTGGTTCAGGCAAAATAATCACACCAGAACCTTCTAAATAACCAAATAATCGCTCTCTATCTCCGACAGAAATATTTTGCTGGGCATCTAGCATCGCTTTGGCGATTGATAAGGCTTCTGTATCACCTTTCTCTTGATAACGTTTACGATAATTGCGATACATTCTGGCGTTCTTTTTGCCCATTTTTTTGATGGCTTGTTCTGCACGCTCTTCAAAATCAGGCTCACGACCATAGATATGGTTAAATCGTCTTGCCACTTCTCGTGTTAGCTCAACATGAGCGACCTGATCTTCACCTACAGGAACTAAGCCTGCTTTATATAGTAAAATATCAGCAGATTGCAGCAGTGGGTAGCCTAAAAATCCATAGGTGGCTAAATCTTTTTCTTTTAATTTTTCTTGTTGATCTTTAAAGGTAGGAACACGTTCTAGCCAGCCTAAGGGAGTAATCATGGATAATAATAAATGTAATTCAGCATGCTCTGGCACCATGGATTGTACAAATAATGTTGCAGAGCTAGGGCTAATACCAGCAGCTAGCCAATCAATTAGCATGTTTTCTATACTTTCGGGAATCATGCTGGTATCTGCGTAGTTAGTTGTTAGTGCATGCCAATCCGCAATAAAGAAAAAACATTCATAGTTGAGCTGCATATCAACCCAGTTTTTTAATACACCGTGATAATGTCCTAAATGCAACTTCCCTGTGGGTCGCATTCCTGAAACAACACGTGTGGGTTGTGAAGATGTTGTATCCACTTGTCTTTTCCTAAGTAAATATAGAATAAATAATAGCTAAAATAGGAATCATTATAGGAAGCATGATTTTATTTAATATTCCTAAAAACAATAACCCAATTAAAATGAAAAAACCATAAGGTTCAACTCTATCTAAGGTGTTAGCGATATTTTTGGGCACAAAACCGGATAGTACTTTAGCTCCATCTAAGGGAGGAATAGGTAGTAAATTTAAGACCATTAGTAATACATTGATTAATACACCATTTTTACCCATATCATAAAAACCCTTAGCAATAGCAACATCACCAAATATACCATATGTTGCAAATAGCATAATAAATCCCCAAGCAAATGCCATAAACAAATTAGATAATGGTCCTGCAATAGCAATAATTGCCATATCTTTGCGTATATTTTTTAGGTTACGAGCATTAACAGGAATAGGCTTTGCATAACCAAATAAAAATGATGAGCCTATCAATAATAGTATTCCAGGTATTAAGATAGTCCCAATAGGATCAATGTGCTTAATAGGATTTATTGTTAATCTACCTAGTGCTTTAGCGGTATTGTCACCTAATTTATTTGCAACCCAGCCATGAGCGTATTCATGTAACGTAATTGCAAGTAGGATAGGTAATGCCCATGTTGCTATTTGATAAATAGTATCTGCATTCATTTAATTAGATTGTCCTGAAGTTAATGTTGAATTAGCCAATCAACATCACCTTTACCTCTACGTAAAATCTCAGGTGGTGCTGATATTAGATCAATCACCGTGGTAGGTTCATAGCCACAAAAACCACCATCAATAATCAACTCGACGTGTTTATCCAATATTAATTCTATTTGGTATGGGTCGTTTAAAGGTAAGTCCTCATTTGGCATAATCAAGGAACATGACATTAAAGGTTCATCAAGTGATTCAAGCAATGCTTGAGCAATATTATTTTCTGGAATACGCAAACCAATCGTTTTACGCTTAGGGTTTTGTAAACGCCTTGGTACTTCTCGAGTTGCTTTTAAAATGAAAGTGTAAGCCCCCGGTGTTAAGTTTTTAAGCAGGCGGTAATTTATATTATCGACAATGCCATATTTAGAAATCTCGGATAAGTCACGGCACATTAAAGTAAAATGGTGTTTATCATCTAAACGACGAATTTGACGAATACGATCCCGTGCCGCTTTATTATCAATATGGCAACCTATTGCATAGCTAGAATCGGTTGGATAGATAACAATTCCACCTTTATTTATAATGTCAACTGCCTGATTTATCAGGCGTATTTGTGGATTATCGGGATGAATAGAGAGAGTTTTGCTCATTTATCGCTGACTAATTATGTAAAATCACGTATTCTACACCACCTGTTGTCGTTAGTCTGCGGGCTAAACTAACTAATCTTTAAAATTATGAGATGAATTAATAATAAATTATGAAATTCTTTTTTGATTTTTTTCCAGTATTGCTATTTTTTTTAACCTATAAGTTTTTTGGTAGTTTACCATCAGAAATTATTACTGCTGTTAATCAGTTTCCATATTTCTCAATAGACCAAAATAATCCTAAAGATGCTATGTTTCTCGCAACTTTAGTCATTATTCTTGCAACAGTATTGCAAAATATTATGCACTTTTATGTCTATCGTCGTCTTGAGAAAATGCATATTATTTCACTAGTACTTTTGCTTGTTCTTGGTGGTGCGACGATTATTATGAAAGATGCAAAACTTTTAGTATGGAAAGTAACACTAATTAATTGGCTCTTTGCTGTAGTTTTTTTGCTGAGTCAATTTGTTGGAAAAAAACCTATTATTCAACGTTTAATGGGAAAAGCATTTGATGCAACACAGGCAATATGGATGAAACTTAACTTATCTTGGGTCTTATTTTTCTTTATTATCGGTTTAATTAATCTCTATGTTTATTATCAATTTGGTGAACAGAATTGGGTTAATTTTAAATTCTATGGGTTAATGGGAGCGACTTTTATTTTTGTTATTGCCCAAACTTTTTATTTAATGAAGAATGCTACAGTGATTGAATCAATTGAAGATTCGGATAAGGAATAATAAAATGTTATATGCCATTATCTCACAAGATACTGAGGATAGTTTAGAGAAGCGTCTTGCAGTACGTCCTGCTCATATTAAACGATTAAATCAATTAAAAGAAGCAGGTAAATTGGTTTTAGCAGGACCTCACCCTGCCATTGACTCAGAAGATCCAGGAACGGCTGGCTTTACAGGGAGTCTGATTGTTGCAGAATTTGATTCATTGAAACATGCTCAAGCATGGGCAGATACTGACCCATATATTAAAGCAGGTGTTTATCAACAAGTTATGGTAAAACCATTTAAACGTGTTTTACCTTAAATAAAACGTAGGAACTAGGGGAAAAAAATGGGCAAAAAATTACTAATTATTGGATTAATGAGTTTGTCTCTTGCAGTGTCATCTGCACTTTTATCGAGAGCATTTGCTGAAGATAAAACTATTGCAACTGTCAATGGTAGTGATATCAAACAATCAACATTAGATGCTTTGAGTGATTTAGTAAAGCGTTCTAATCGTACTGAGCAGCTTGATAAAAAAACACTGTTAGAAGACCTAATTACTACAGAAGTTGTCAGGCAAGAGGCAATGAAAGCAGGTTTAGCCGAACGTGAAGATATCAAACAAAAAGTCAAAGATTTTCAAGATCGTCTAATTTTAAATGCTTGGAGTCAGGATAAAGTTAAAACATTTAAAATCAGTGATGATGAATTAAAAGCTGCTTATGATAAGCGTATGGCAGATCAGCCAAAAACAGAATATAAAGCACGTCATATTCTAGTTAAAACCGAAGCCGAGGCAAAAGTTATTATTGATGAATTAAAAAAAGGGGCTGATTTTGCCGAACTTGCTAAAAAGAAATCAACAGGACCTTCAGGAAAAAATGGTGGTGATTTAGGCTGGTTTTCACCTAACGCAATGGTAGCTCCATTCTCAGAGGCTGTTACAAAACTTGAAAAAGGTAAAATGACAGAGGCTCCTGTTAAAACAAAATTTGGTTATCATATTATTAAGCTAGAAGACACTCGTCCTATTAAATTACCGAGTTTAGATGCAATTAAGCCACAATTAAAGCGCGTCATTGAGCAAGAAAAAATGAAAGATTATGTGGATTCATTACGAGCTCAAGCAAAAGTTAAAATTTTAATCGACCTCAATGAAGATAAAAAAGTGATGAAATCTGAGAAAATAGAAGCACAGCAGGAACAAGTGCAAGCTACAGATTCTGGTAATAAATAGATAGCCCTTTAAGCTAATTCATCCTTTCATACAGTACAGTGAAAGGATGAATCTGGGTATTGAGCTTCAATACACAAGGGTATTTTATTTTTATGTTAATTACACAAAGTATCTCAACAATAGTTAATACTCTCAGGCAGGATGGTATTATTGCTTATCCAACAGAGGCTGTGTTTGGTTTAGGTTGTAACCCTTATAGTAAAACAGCGGTACAACGATTATTAACAGTCAAACAACGCTCAATTGATAAAGGGCTGATTATTATTGCAGCGAATATTCAACAAATACGCCCTTTTATTACACTGGAACCTTCCAAAATCAGCAATAAAATTGAAGCAGCTGGAAAACAACCGATTACATGGCTGATTCCCGCAGCAAAAGATACACCTAAGTGGCTTACTGGTAAGTTCTCAAGTATTGCCGTTCGTATTACACATCATCTAGCCAGTCAAAAATTATGTGAAGCCTATGGTCAAGCTTTGGTCTCGACCAGTGCCAATCCAAGCCACTTACCGCCTGCAAAAACAATACATGAAGTTGAACAATACTTTAATCATCATATTGATAGCTGCTTTGATGCAGAACTAGGGAATTATAAAAAACCTTCTGAGATCAGAGATATTTTAACAGGAGACATTATTCGACAAGGTTAAAGTAGTATGAACGATATAATGACAAAAGATAATATAAGCAACTACTTACTAGCTAATATTGGTGCTCCTTTCATTATTGGTTTAGCTGTTGGCTATTTTACAAAGAAAGCCTTAAAAATAGTATTGTTTTTGGGCGGTATGGTAATCGTTCTACTATTTGTGAGTGAATACTATGGCTTTGTTGAGATTAATGACGAAGGCTTAAAACAAATAACTACTATAGCAAGCGATGCAGCTAAATCATCAGGTGATTTTTTAGTTGATCGTTTATTAAGTATTACTGGAAAAGGCTTAAGTGCTGTTGCAGGCTTTATAGTTGGCTTAAAAATAGCCTGACTAATCCTATTGAACTCTTTAGTACAGTAGAGGAAGTTGGTGATAGCTTGTTGTTTAATCAAGATAAAAACCTTGATTTACTAAAAAATAGTAACTACATTTACTTTTATTGAATCGCAAGAATTAATAAATTCTGATCATATTTCTAGAAAGCAGTATCTTTGCTGCTTAATTTTTAACTACAAAGGAAGTATATAGTTATGTCT
>JALWYT010000258.1 GCA_026992705.1 Thiotrichaceae bacterium | reverse complement strand
TATTAACCCTGAGCAAATGATTGGTTCATGGGCAGGAGCAATGGGACAAACACAATTTATTCCGACAACTTATGAAGAATATGCCGTTGACTTTGATGGCGATGGCAAACGCAATCTTATCCAGAGTGTTCCCGATGCCCTTGCATCAACTGCCAACTATTTAAACAAAGCAGGTTGGATAGCTAATCAGTCATGGGGACAAGAGGTTAAACTACCTAAAGATTTCGATTGGTCACTTAGCGATATGCAAACATGGCTTAGTCTTAGTTGCTGGCAGCATATAGGAATTACTTCGTACGATGGAGAAGCTCTATTACAATCTTCTCTTCACAAAACTGAAAATACTGCTGCAATATTATTACCCACTGGACATACTGGTCCAGCTTTTCTAGTTTATAAAAACTTTACTGTTATTAAACGCTACAATAACGCTAATAGCTATGCACTTGCGGTTGCTTATCTAGCAAATCAGATCGCGGGAAAACCTGGAATATTAGCTCAATGGCCGATTAATGATGTTATGCTAAACCAAGCAGAGCGAACAGAATTACAGCAACGATTAAGTGATAATGGTTTTGATACTAAAGGAGTCGATGGAAAAATTGGTCCAAATAGTCAAGCAGCCATTCGTGCATGGCAAAAAACAGAAAAGCTAATTACTGATGGCTATATTAATAAACAACTTTTTGAGCTATTGAAACAAAAATTACCGTTAAAACCTCAATTTAAAGATAATGATACAAATTTAGAAAGTAAACATGATGTAGAAGATAGTAAATGATTAATTATTTTTACACTAAAATATTTTATCTCAATAGTACTTTGATACAGATGGAAAGCCCTTGAATAATTAGAAATATCCAACCTCAGAAAGTAGTTGTGCAATCATACTCTTTGCCTGCAACATATAACCACCGCCAAATAAGTTGTAATGATTTAAAATATGATAAAGGTTATACAAAGTTTTTCGGATTGAATAGCCCGTATCAATGGGGAAATGCTCATGATAACAGTCATAAAAATACTGCCCAAAGCTACCGAATAACTCCGTCATTGCTAAATCAGCTTCGTGGTCACCATAATAAGTTGCAGGGTCAAAAACAACAGGCTGGCTATTCTCATTATAAGCAATATTGCCACTCCATAAATCCCCATGCAATAAAGCAGGTTTAGGCTGATAATCGCTAAAAAATACATCTAATTGCTCAGATAGTTTAAAGCCATTATCATAAATTTGATGATCAAGCCCTTTGTGTAGTGCTAAATCAAGCTGATAATGCAACCGCTCATGTCGCCAAAATTCAACCCAATTACTATTTTGCTGATTTCCTTGGTGTGTGCTACCAATGGTATTATCCATAAACCAGCCAAATTGATCTGCCTGATACTGATGCATATTCGCAAGCTGCTCACCTGCCAAACAAGGTTGACGGAGACCAGTCATATTAATATATTCCATTATCAGATAACAATGTTGAGCAACTACCCCCACATGAATTGGCGTTGGTACACAAATAGCATTGGCTTTTTGTATCTCCAATAAACCATAAAACTCAGCCTCAAACATATTTAATAATGCTTTTTGATTACTTTTAACAAACCAATGTTGATTATCGTTTGTACTGACTTTCCATGCTTGATTAATACAACCGCCACTAACTGGTTGAATAGAAGAAAAATGAATATCCGTATCTAAAGCTTGGCTTAACTGCTGCTCGATATATTCCCAATTATCGTTCATCGTGATTGCTATTTCCAGAAGTGTTGCTAATAGGTCTATTTCACAACAACTATACACTAATAAAAATGGCTAACTATTAAAAATACGAGATTTACACTACTAGAGTGTGATTATTTCAGCCAGTATTCTTTATCTAATTTACAATTAGAGGGAACGATTAAGACACTCCTGATTAAGCTTAATTTTATACTTGAGCTTAATCAGTAGTTTTTTACATTAAGAATAGGAAGTTACTTTTTAGGTAAAGCCTTAAGACCTGCAGTGATTCCTAGCAATGAAATAGGAATTTTTACATCTTTTTTACCTTGTTTATAAATTAAGTATGCCACTTTACCTTTTTTAAATGCTTTCTTAATTTGAGCATCAAGAGGTAAAGCCGCACTACAAGTTTTTGTCTTTTTATCACAGTTTGCAACTTTAAAATCAATTGCCATTTTAGGTCCAAAAGCCAATGTTAACTTAGCACCCTTACCTAACATTTTAGGTATGATAAAAACAACAATTGGGATATTTTGCCCAACAATTCTTCCAATCATGGTATGCAATACATATTGGTTAGTTTTGGGATTACTTGCTGTTTGTGCAATATGACAGTGTTGCTTGTTCATTTTAGGAATAGGTTGGCATGACATTACCCAATCTTTATAAACAGTCCCTGCTTTTGGTGTTGCATTAACAGGTGTATAAATTAGAAATATTGCTAAAAAAAGTGTAGAAAATGAAGATAATTTTTTCATAGTGATTTCCTTAATCTTATATTTATAACCATTAATAAAGAAGATTTTTGTTAAATAAATCTCTGGAGTATGACCACATATACTATGTATTGTTCATGGCTAATTATGAAGTAGCAGAATAACAAGAATCTTTATGCAGTAATATAGTAAAATTTAAATATACCATGAGTAAAAAAATTATTTAGAAAATCAGCTGCCTACTAATTTACTTAATTAGCAATAAATTAAATATACATTTCTCCTATTGATTTATCATAGCAATACCATTTATCGGTACAAAATCATAAGCTAAACTATTTATTTAAAAAAATTAGAAAATGGTTGTTGACAGCACCAGCTTGCTCTCTTAATATACGCTCCACTTCGCGGGAATAGCTCAGTTGGTAGAGCACAACCTTGCCAAGGTTGGGGTCGCGAGTTCGAATCTCGTTTCCCGCTCCAGATTTAAAAGCCTCGGAACTTATGCTTCGGGGCTTTTTTTATCTTGGATCAAGTATCAAACTAATAGCTCGTTACTTCGTTAATTGTAAAAAAGATGTCGAAAAGCTCCGTTTTCAATGCTATTATGCGATAATCTCAAAGGGCTGGATGGCAGATTGGTTATGCAGCGGCTTGCAAAGCCGTGGAGTCCGGTTCGATTCCGGATCCAGCCTCCATTCTTGGCAATAATACCCACCGCCCAGGTGGCGAAATTGGTAGACGCAAGGGACTTAAAATCCCTCGGTAGAAATACCGTGCCGGTTCGATTCCGGCCCTGGGCACCATTCAAGATTTTTCTTATTTTTAGCTTTCTTCAAGCTATTGATGTATTTTTTAATACAAAAACTTTATGGCAATTAATAGTAGGTTTTATTTACCACGAATACTTCATTACTATCATGACAGACTTTCCCTATTCAATTTGCAAAAATTAACATTGCTCGGTAGTCTAAGGCTTTGTGGTCATTAATTGGAGATATTCCCTTCCTTGAATACAGCAACAGCCGTCGCTAATAGTAAAACGTATCGTATTCGGTTTAACATCGAATCAGATGATAATGAACGTTTGCAAAATCTTTGTGGTCAGCTCGACCAGCATCTTCGTATTATTGAAAATCAAATGGGTGTGGATATTCAGAATCGCGGGCATCAGTTTAGTGTGTCGGGTTCGCCTGAGGATATTCAGCGTACTCAGAATATTTTGCTGGATTTATATAATGATACGCAGCATGAAATTCTCACCCCTGAAAGTTTGCACTTGTTTTTTAAGAACAGAGGCAAGCAAGCTAGCTTTGTCCGAGAGGATGATTATGAGGTCAAGATTCGGACTAAACGTGGCTATATTAAAGCTCGGGGAGCAACGCAGCGGAGTTATATTGAAAATATTCGCCGCTATGATTTGAGCTTTGGTATCGGTCCTGCGGGGACGGGGAAAACTTATCTTGCGGTGGCTTGTGCGGTTGAGGCATTGGAGCAGGATGAGGTTAGGCGGATTATTTTGGTGCGTCCTGCGGTTGAGGCGGGGGAGAAGTTAGGCTTTTTACCCGGGGATTTATCACAAAAAGTTGACCCTTATCTACGCCCTATGTACGACGCCTTGTATGAGATGTTGGGCTTTGAAAAAGTGGCTAAATTAATTGAGCGTAATGTGATTGAAGTCGCACCGCTGGCATATATGCGAGGTCGGACGCTAAATGACGCTTTTATTATTTTAGATGAGGCTCAAAACACCAACCCTGAGCAAATGAAAATGTTTCTTACACGGTTAGGCTTTGGCTCAACTGCCGTAGTAACGGGGGATATTACCCAAGTTGATTTGCCCAACCATGTTAAATCTGGCTTGAAGCATGTGATGCAGATTTTGAAGAACGTCAAAGGTATTAGTTTTTCGCATTTCACCGCGAAAGATGTGGTACGTCATAATTTGGTGCAGCGAATTGTTGAGGCTTATGATGAACACGGGGAAGCTGTGTGAGTGTATTGATTGAGCTGCAAAATCCCTATCATTATCAGCAGATACCGAGCGAATCCGCACTGCAATGCTGGGCAGATGCTGCACTGCAAACCGCTTATCAAGATGATCCATCACTGCTGATCCGTATCGTTGATGAGCAAGAAAGTGCAGACTTAAATGCGGAATATCGTGGCAAGAACTATCCGACCAATATCCTGTCTTTTCCCTTTGAGAAACCTAGCATTGAGTTATCGGAAGAATACAATATTGACCTCAGTCAGCTTGATGAATTGGATGATAACTATTTGGGCGATTTAGTCATCTGCGAGCCTGTTTTACAGAAAGAAGCCAAGCAACAGGGCAAATCACTCGAACAACATTGGGCACATTTATTAGTACATGGTGTGTTGCATTTGCAGGGCTATGACCATATATCGGACGAGGAAGCCGAAATCATGGAAACATTGGAAGTTGAAATATTGGGGAAACTGGGGTTTGCGAACCCTTATAACGAAGTAACTGGAGACAATGAACCTTAAAACATCAAAAGCCGATAAACCGCCACGCCCGTGGTGGCAACGCTGGCTAAAACAGCGTTACAGCCTGTGTATTGATAGCCGTCAGGAATTAATTGATGAGTTGCACAATGCTCACAAAAAGGGACTCCTAAAAAACGATTCTTTAGGAATGATTGAAGGCGTATTGCAAATTGAGAAGCGTGAAGCCAGAGATATTATGATTCCGCGTTCTAATATCACCTTTTTGCATCGTGATGATAGCTTTGAAGAACTTGTCAAAAAAGCCATGCAAAGTCGCCACTCACGCTATCCTGTGTATGATGAAAATCGGGATGATTTTGATGGCATATTGCTCACTAAAGATTTACTAGGCTATGTTGGACGTGAAACAAGCTTTGATATTGATGATATATTGCTGCCTGCCTACGTTATTCCTGAAAGCAAACAACTGCAAAGCTTGCTAACAGAGTTTCGTAAAACCCGCAAACACATGGCGATAGTGGTTAATGAATATTCATCCGTATCCGGTATTGTTACGATTGAAGACGTTCTGGAGCAAATTGTGGGTGATATTGATGATGAGCATGATTTTGTTGATGATAAAACCAATATTAAACAACATGCTGAAAACCACTACACGGTTGATGCTCTAACGCCAATTGAAGAATTTAATGCATACTTTAATGCTAATTTAAAGAATGATTTATTTGATACTATTGGCGGTATTGTAATGAATAAGCTCGGTAGAATACCTAAACAAGGTGAAAAATTGAGGTTAGATAACTTCTTATTTCAAGTCACACGAAGCGATGGACGGAGAATCTTATCACTGGATTTATTAGTGGGAAGTTAGCATACATTTTAAGGTATGAATATAAAAATTAAATTATTGCTGACTTTTCTTGCTGGAACAGCATTAGTGTTAGCCTACCAACCCTTTAATTGGGTCATCATTGCCACCCTTGCCCCTGCTGTTTTGTTTTATCTTTTACTGGATGCGGATAGCCGCAAACAGCATATTTTTCTGGTATGGGCATTTTGCTTCGGCATGTTTAGCACCGGCACATATTGGATTTACTACAGCGTGCATTTTTTTGGCGGAGCTCACTGGAGCCTAGCATTATTGTTGAGCTTTCTATTTGTTAGCTTTATCTCCTCATTTATTATCCCGCTCGGTTTCTTGACGTATTGGGCAAGAAAAAAATCAATACAAAGCAAATTATTACTCATTTACCCTGCCACATGGGTGCTAGTTGAGTGGTTTCGTGGTTGGTTTTTAACAGGCTTTCCTTGGTTGCGTTTAGGGCAAAGTCAAACCGATACATGGCTAGCTCATATCGCTCCCATTACAGGTGTACTAGGAGTAAGCTGGCTAGTAGCTTTATTGGCTGGGGCAATTGTTTTATTGATTATCGGCTCCAATAATCGCCAACGTATTATTGCCGTAAGCCTAAGCCTTGTGGTTCTATCTGCTTCATTTGCATTGGATTTTATTCACTGGACACAACCAAACGGCAAGCCAATCAAAGTCGCCTTATTACAAGGCAATGTTGCCCAAGAGAATAAATGGAAACCAGAATACAGACAGCCAACGCTAGATATGTATCTGCAAATGACTGAAAAAAGCTGGGATAATGACTTAATTATCTGGCCAGAGACTGCAATTCCTGGTTGGTTTGGAGAAGTTGCCGAGCAAGTCATTGAACCATTACGAGCTGCATCAATCATCGAACAATCTGATTTATTAGTAGGTGGTTTTTCATATAATCCACAAACCAAGCAAACCTATAACAGTATTATGGCAATCACAAAAGATGGTAGTATTGATATTTATTCTAAACAGCACCGTGTACCATTTAGTGAATATATCCCTTTTTTAGAGTATCTACGTTTTATGGAAGACTGGATTATGTTGCCTTATGACAGCATTGGTAAAGGGCAAGGTAAAACAACTTTGCAAGTTGCTGGACAAATTGCTCAAATGTCAATCTGCTATGAAGATGTCTATGGTGATGAAAGTATCAATGGTCTGCCACAAGCTAGCATGCTAATCAATTTAAGCAATGATGGCTGGTTTGCTGGCTCAATTGAGCCTATGCAACACATGCAAATCGCCCGAATGCGAGCGATAGAATCAGGACGATATTTACTAAGAGCAACCAATACGGGTATCTCAGGGATTATTAATGAAAAAGGTCAGATTATTGCTACTGCTGCTCCGTATAAAAATACGATTATTACCGCTAAAGCACAAGGCTTTAGAGGATCGACTCCCTATATTATTTGGGGAGATAGTTTTATAATGGCAATAATGCTAGGAGTTTTTGGCATTGCCAGCGTAACCCGGCGTTAGGCTGTATTTTTTAGGAAATTCTACCCAAATAATTTTATATTTCTTAATTTGTTCCTAATAACAAAAAAATAGCACCAATTAATATAGCATATGACACATAGCGAAACGTTAACCACCTCCCCCAACCCTCTGGTAAGAAATTATCAAAACTTGGAAAAAAATACCGAATTAACACAAGAAACGCTGTTGAAATTGAAAAAATAAAAATAACGATTCCAAGGGTGACAAAAAGCTGTGACATAGGATTTTATTAACTTGCTTGTATTTGCAGTTGTAGTGCTCTAATAATCCAGTGCATTTTACACTAAGTAATTACTAAGATGTTATAATAAACTCAATTTGGTTCTTGGGAAAACACATGGACATTGTTTATATCTATGATCTACGCATTGATGTATTAATTGGAATTTATGATTGGGAGCGAAGCATCAAGCAACAAATTCGTATTGATTTAGAAATGGGCTGGGACAACACCAAACCTGCTGCATCAGACGACATTGTTGATACACTGAATTATAAAGAAGCCGCTCAACGCATCAAAAAGCTTGCTGAAAACAGCCGCTTTCAACTTGTCGAAACATTGGCAGAACGCATTGCCGATATGCTATTGAATGAGATGAATATCCCTTGGCTAAAGCTTCGCTTGGGCAAACCCTATGCTGTTAAAGATTCTAGCGAAGTGGGCGTTTGTATTGAACGGCATCGCAAAAAAGACAAAGCCAAAGTATTCTTAAGTATTGGTAGTAATATCAACAAAGAAGAAAATATTCGCTCCGTTATGCAGCATCTACAAGATGATTATCCTGATATTGTTTTCTCCAATATTTATGAAACCGAAGCCTATGGTTTTGAAGGTGATAGCTTCTACAATCTCGCTGCTGGTATAGAAACTGATCGTTCAGTCCATGATATTGAATTCTATCTTAAAAACCTCGAGCATTTACACGCTAGAGAACGCAATAGCGAAAAATTTAGCCCACGTACATTAGATATTGATTTATTGCTCTATAACGACCTCATCCTACAACCTGAAAAAGACCTACCCCGAAAAGAAATCCTCAAATACCCTTTCGTCTTATTCCCACTCGAAGAAATCGCAGCCGATGTGATACACCCTGAACTTAAAATAAGTATTGCTGAAATCGCCAAGCAATCAGGGCTAGATCGCTCGGGGTTGAAGCGGGTGGTTTTATAGCCAGTTTAATGGGACAGCTAAAAACTGCTCGCCAGATGATAACACTAATTCACCATCATAGAATAATATTCCCATTTTAAAGCGATTTTTTACTGCTCTGCAAATTTCTTCATCGTTTTAAAATCAGCAGGTCTGACGGTTGATGTTGCTTTTATTTTAATCGCATAAAGGTTGCCTGAACGAGTTTCTATAATAATGTCAATTTCATTTTGGTTTCTCTAAAATGATAAAAATTAACTGATGAATTTAAGCCACTTGCTTGGTGACTGTTTAAAAAGATATTTTATATAGCCTTGCTACACCTAATCCCCTTAATTTATCAATCCATCCAATTCTATCTCCCAATATCGTGCCTTTTCTATTTATGATGAAACCGCATAGTTCTGTGGGGTGAGCCTACAAAATATGCATTGGGTGGCATGGTGATTGCTATTTGCCATGCTGTGTTTTTAACCTGAATTCGTGGCTGCAATGCGGATTTGGGTCTAATTAATGGAGAATAAGCCATGCATATTTTTTCTAATACATCCAATGAAGCCACTGGGCGGCGTAGTGACTTTGGTGAGATATCATTGCCACGACCTTCCTATGCACCATTGTATCCACAAAATAACTGGGGTGGTGGTTTTCAATATTTGCCATTTCCCCAGCAATTATTGATTAATTTGATTCAACAATTAATCACGCAATTAATTCAAGCCTTGCTTGATCAGCAATATAATCATCACACGCTAAAGCCATTGCCCTTAACAGGCGATCAAGATGATGCCATTCGCCAACGCTTTAATATTGGCAATGGTGATTACCGAATTTTAGATAAGGATAAAAATCAAGCACTCAGTGCAGGTGATCAGCTTGAAATAAGACGCGGCAATGCGATCCAGATTATTATTTTGACAGAGGAAGATGTTGAAACCATTAACTCAAACTCCTTCCCCTCAGTTTTAAACCTTACGCCTGAACAACAAGCGGCTATTTCCGCACGTTTTAATCACACCCCACCCCCAAATGTTGTCGATGGTATTACCACTGAATTTACAGGTGTGGCAATTGATAAAGACGGTGACGGCAAATTAAGCGAAGGCGACATTGTTAAGCTACACAAAACCGGTGGTATTGCAGGTTTAGATCAAATTGTTAATCATGTTTTAACGGCTGATGATATTGCTGCCATTGAAAATCCACCGACTAATCCTTTACTGGATATTTCTAATGGCTTATCTAATGAACAGCAACAACGCTTAAATGAAGCCTTATTTGGTGGACGTGTATTTACCAGTGCACCGACTGTAAAATCTGTTATTGATAATAATGGTGATGGCAAATTATCTGTTGGTGATACGGCGGTTATTAGACAATTTGATGAGTCAACAGGTACGACAAATATCTCTTTCCATACCATTACGCAAAAGGATATTGATAATTTCCTCAATGGTAAAAATGCTGACGTACAAAGCTTGTTAAATCAAAACAGAGAAAAATGGGAAAACTCTGGCTTTAAGCAAACAGGTTACCACTTTCGCCTAGAACGTAGTGCTTTTGCACCACTGAGTGCAATCCGTCCAACTATCAATAATGTTGCTCCCGATGGTACTGTTGATGATGTCTTTGCAGATACATTTCAACCTGTACCTGATGATTACAGTCAAGCAAATGCCTCAATTGATAGTTTATTTGATATTATTCAAAATGCGATTGATTCAGGTGCAGATAATATTCAAGTCAATTACGATCCTATATCAGGCTACCCTACTTCTATTTTTATTGACTACTCAACATTGATTGCTGACGAGGAATTATCACTAACAATTTCTAATCTTGCAGCAGGAAATTTTTCTGCTAGTCCCGATAGTTTCTTTGATTTAGACAGTGGATTTAATAACTAACACCCAATCTATATTGCGGAATTAATGTAACTGCTCAGCGTATATTTACTACGCTGGGTAACTATAATTTACAATCAAAAAACTTATCAAGTTAAAATAATTCTTGCTCCATTTCTCGATAGACAAAATCAATATTCTTTTTATGATTTAATTCGTACAAAGGCACATCTTTCCAATTAGGGAAGTCGGTGTGATCAACAGCAGTTTGTAAATCTACATCATTTTCTATTGCCTCCGCCATGCGGTCTCGTAATCGTTGAATATAATCTCTGGTTTTTTTTACCATTGGAAAATCAGGGGTTTGCATACTGCCATGCCCAGGTATCATTAATTCTGCATTTTTGAAAGTTTTTAACAGCCAGTTTTCTACCTCGATAGCGTGTTTTGAATTGCCGTCTGCCATATAGGTTGTACGATTATTAAAGGCAAGGTCAGAAATCCAAACAAAATTTTCTTCAACTTGATGCACAATCAAGTCACCAAATGAATGATGACTGCCTGTATTGTAAATATCAAAATGATGATCCCCTAGCGTAATGCGTGTTTTACTATAAAGTTCTCCCCCAATCATTATATCAGGAACAACAGGTTCAAAACCCTGCATATCTTTCTCAATAAAGGTTTTACGATAATCAACAGAGTGTTCAACACGCCCTGACCTGATATATTTTATTGTTTCTTTATGACCAATAATCTTAACGCCACCCAACTTTTTAAATGCAATAGCACCATAAGAATGATCAGGATGGTTATGGGTTATAATAAGGTATTTTATAGGTTTATCTGTAACTTGCTTAATTGTACTAATCATTCGCTCCCCTAAAAGAGGGCTACCAAGTGAATCAATCACAACAACACCTTCAGATGTAACAATAAAACCTGCATTAGCATTAAAGCCACGATTATTTTCATCAACTTCAGCTATATTCCCATAAAAGAAATAGGTAGTAGGTGTCATTCGGTAAACCGGCAATACATCACTGCTTTTAGCATTGGTTTTTAATGCAACACTCGGTATATCATCTGTATCAAATGGTGTTTTAGGCAAATGATAGTGATTTGGTATTGTGCCAAATTTATGATCAAGCTCTTGTCGGTTTAAAGCTTCTTCTGCCGAAAGCGGTAAGCTGTATAAAATAAAGCCACTAATAAAAAAGTGGTTGAGTATTTTTATCATAATTAACTACTCCGTATATGGGTGGAATATAGCCTATACTACCATCTATTAAATGTGAAAACTGGGTAAGGTACTAACAATGTTGTTTAGATTTTGCTTTAAAATATTTTTTCTGATGAGCTTATTATTTTTGCCATCATTTCTATTTGTTATTCAAGCAGAAAATAATAATGAAACAACAGTAGAAGTCGATCAAGGCTATAAGAGTGTTGTTCCCTCTTTAATTGGTTTAACTTTACAACAAGCAAGTGACTTACTACCTGAATATGACCTTGTTTTAGGCAGTGTGATTGAGCAAGAAAGTAATGCCCAAGAAGGTACAATCATTTTACAAGACCAACCTGTAAACTCTGAGATTGAACGAATGACTGCAATCAATGTTGTAGTAGCTATTCCAACACCAGCAGTACAAAGTTCACCAAAAACCACTCCAATAAATGAGCAAGCCAAGCAAGCTGAATCCCCTACCCTAATAGCAACATTTCCTGTATCTGACGAAATCACAAAAGAAAAACAACAAACATTAAAAGAGGTTTCCACAGTAGAAACACAGAAAGATGATACTGAAATTATACCATTAGCTCCTGAACAAGCTATTGAGGCAAATCCCGTAACCGAAATAATACAAAACTCTATCTCTAAAAAAACCGATGCTGAACCCGAAAAGTGGCAAAAAAAGACCTCAAGTAGTAACAAAAAACTTACCTTTACCTTAGAACCCAAAGACTATCTACAAGTCACCCGTGAAATCACGATGGAGATGAAACTCACGCCAGAACCAGAGCCTGATGAGCATTTTGTCTATCAAGTAAGCATTTCAGGCAAAAGCTATACCAGCAAATCATCGACATTTACCCATGTATTCGATGAAGAAGGCACCGTGATTTTAACCGCCAGTGCTCGCCTACCTGGTCAGCCTTGGATACACTCTGCATCCAAACAGGTCCATATTGGCAAATATGTTCCACGCAAAATTAAAGTTCCCAATATTGTTGGAATGAATGAGAAAAAAGCCGAGGCTTTATTAAAAAGCTTAGGGCTAGAAGTCGGCAACACACGCGATAAAATCGTCAAAGGTGGTTCGGGAATTCTGGAACAAATGCCACCTGCTGGTACTATTCGCACCGAAGATGATAATAAAATTCACTACGTTAGAGCAGTGGATGAAAAGTTTAAAGTCCAAGTTACTGCAAAAACAGAAGGCTTAGAAGTAGGTGACAAAACTAATATTATTGCCAAAGTAAATCCCAAACCACAAGCCAGCAAAACTCGCTATGACTTTATTATTGATGGTAAGACCATACACAGCAAAGCACCTAAATTGACCTATACCCTTGAAAAATCAGGTAGTATTGAAATTATTGCCAAAGCCATTATCAATGGTGAAGGCACGTTTGAGAGTGCTCCTATACAATTATCCGTATCTCAAGCATGGATAAAACCTAAAGCCGTTATTTCCCCCTTTACAATCAGTGTTAAACAAGGTGAAACTGTTCATTTTGAAAGCACTTCACTGTATGACACACGTGGTAATATTGAATTAATTTGGACAGATGAAGCAGGTAATAAATCAAGTGCTGATCAATTCACCGTAAATACAACAGGCATGGAAGAAGGAAAACACCGAGTCACCTTGTATATTAAAGATGAAAGAGGCAATGAAAATATTGCCACAGCAAGTATTATTGTTCTGCCTACAGAAATAGATATACAAGACGATAAGGCTAGTGATGATGCTCAAGTTACAGAGCGAGATACTAATACCGATGACACCCAAACAACAAGAGAAAAAAATCAAACGATAAAACAACAGACAATTGAAGCGATAAATACGGATGATATTCAAGTCATAAGTGATGCAAATCAAACCGAAGAACGGCAAGCAGATGATGAATCAACTACAGAACAAATGTCTGATCATTCAGCGAATACAAATAAAAAAGAAGCTGAAGTAAGCAATAAAAAACCACAAAGTGATGGAGACGCTATGGAGTTAATCCCTAGCTTAGAAATACCCATTAGTAAAGGAATAAACTGGGGAATCTGGCTCGCCTTAGTTGCTCTTGTACTACTGCCAATTATTTGGATTTTATTAAAACTCAGCAAAAAACCAGTACCCATTGCAAAACCCAAGCCTCAAAAAATGCAACCTAAATTTAGCCAACCTAAAGCTAAAAAAGTCTCAACCGCTGACAACCGTTTTGCAGGCTTATCCAAACAAACAGCAAACAAAGAGCAAACAAGCAAGAAAAAGCCCGCTAAGCCTGAATTAATTGATTTTGATTTAGGCGTAAAACCCGCTGATGACAAATCCAAGCAAAAAGACTTAACGGATTTTAAATTGGATGATTAAGTTAATTTGTATTTAACCATAAAAGATAAACCGTAGCCTGCGTGAAGTGCAACGTAACGCAGGGAATTTTTATTGTAATATCAATATGTTAAAGTCAGTGGCATATTCCTCGCATTCCGCAAAGCTCCATGCGGGCTACAAATGTTATATTTTTAAAAA
>JALWYT010000257.1 GCA_026992705.1 Thiotrichaceae bacterium | reverse complement strand
CACGGGATTGCCCATGAAGTTGATGCCCTAAATGCCAGTCTGCGGTGTGGATGATTTTTAACATTAGAAGTTTTCAGTTGAAGTAAATAGCCCCACTTTCAGCTTTTTCGCGGTATAAATTTTTCGACCGTCAACTTCTAATTTGCCATCTGCTAAGCCCATAACTAAGCCGCGAGCGATAACTCGGCTAATATCAATGGTATAAACGACTTTTTTCGCAGTTGGCAAAACTTGCCCAAAGAATTTAACCTCCCCCGAACCTAAAGCCCGCCCACGCCCAGGATGACCGAGCCAACCGAGATAAAATCCAACAATTTGCCACATCGCATCCAAGCCTAAGCAACCTGGCATAACAGGATCATTTGGGAAGTGACACTCAAAAAACCATAAATCAGGGTTAATATCTAACTCAGCAATGATCTGCCCCTTGCCATAAGCACCACCGTCTTCTGTAATGCTAATAATACGATCCATCATTAACATATTATCAGTTGGCAATTGAGCATTACCCGCACCGAACATGTCGCCATGACCGCATTTAATGAGTTCTTCTTTAGTGAAAGAGCTTTGTTTGATCATAATTAATTATTCTATATTTGTTCAGTAAAGCGGCTTATTCTACCTATTTTGTTGCTATATGAATAGCCAACATTTATTAAACACCTAATGGATCCTTTTATAAATATTTGGAAGATCTATCATCATCTTTAAACTTTACCCTACCATTTGAAATTCTATTGTGGGTTTTCTTTCTCGATCTAGACGGAAATGTTGTATATCCATAAATGAGGGGTATTGCTTGAGATAATCTATTAATAACCTAACTGTGCCTAAGCCGATAATAACGCCGTAACGGTAGTGGCCTGTGTTGATGTAGAGGTTTTTGATTTTAGGATGTTCGCCGACGTAGGGGATGCCGTTAGGGGAGCCAGGGCGGAGTCCGCACCAGTGGTGTTTGATTGGCGTATTTTTTAGGAACGGAGCCATGCGGATGGCAGCTTGATATAACTCTTGTTTAGCAGTGTTTGAAATTTGTTTATTAAATTGTTTAAATTCAAGTGTTGATCCACAAAGGATTTTGCCATCTTTTCTAGGAATTAGATAACGCCCTTGCTGCATTATAATGCGTTTGAGTTGATTGGGTTTAGCGTTAAATAAAATCATTTCGCCAAGTACAGGTTTTACGGTAACAGTGACTTGCTGTAGTGCAGTGAATTGTCCGCTCCATGCTCCACTGCATACAATCACTCGATCTGCTTCAAACTGTCCTTGATTGGTTTTTACCGCGACAATTTCATCATGGCTGTTTTTGATAAAGTCTTGTGCTTCGGTCTTTTCATGAATGTTGATTTGCCGTTTTCGTAGGCTTGCGATTAGGGATTTTAAAATTCGTGGGTTGCGAACTTGCCCGATGTTTGGCATCCATAGGGCTTTATCGAATTGTGGATTGAGTTGTGGTTCGATATTTTGTAGTTGTTCTGTGCCGTTTTTTATTTGCAGATCAGCCGTGAAGTGTTTCGCCCATTGTTGAGCTTCTGCTAATTCATCGTGATCTAGCATAATTAAACCTGAGCCAATCCACTCTGGGTCAATACCTGTTTCTGCGAATAAGTCCTGACAAATATCAGGATAATATTGCTGCCCGTATTGGGCTAGTTGGGAGATTTCATCGGCATAACGCCAAGGATAGAGTGGGGAGAGAATGCCGCCGCCAGCCCATGAGGATTCTTGTCCTAGCTGCCCTTTTTCTAACAGAATGATTTCATCGGTCTGCTCTTGATGTAGCATTCTGGCGGTTAACATACCGATCACCCCACCTCCGATGATAATCGTACGATTCATTATTTAATCCCTATCTTTATGTGAATGAAAATTTAGGTATATTCCATCTTGTATTAACAAATCATCATAGACTCTACTGTATTTAATTTTATCTGCAATATTAAAAGCAATCATATTGCCAAACATTAAGGGAAGTATCAGTGAATAATTATGTGTCATTTCATAGATAATTAAAACCGAGGTAAACGGTACTCGGATAGCACCTGCGAAGAAGGCTCCCATGCCCATTAAAGCGGCCCCACCGATAATAACGGAATCAATAGAGAAGAATAAGCTAGTGAGATAGCCAATAAAACTACCCATCATAGTTCCTATAAACAAACTGGGGGCAAAAATACCACCACTGCCGCCTGATGAATAACTTAATATAGTTACAAGAATTTTACCAAAAAATAATATGATCAATGTGAAACCTAACAGTTTTCCATTCAATGCATCATTTAGGTCTTGATAGCCTAAACCAAATAACCCGTGGTGGTTGACTGTGAAAAAGACAATTGTACCAATAATTCCCATAAGAAAACCACCAATGGCAGGTTTTAGCCATAATGGAACTTTTTGCATATCTTTAAAATATTGACGCGTTTTTAATAGTGATTGGATAAAGAAGTTGCCAAAGAAGCCGCCTAGTACACCAATAGGAATGCAGATTAACATCCACCAATCTAAGCCAAAATCAGGGAGGTTGACGTTGTAGATTGGATTTTCGCCTAAAATAACTCGCTCAACCGATGCCGCAATCACGGAGGCAAAAACAATGCCTGCGATGGTTTTGGTTTTATATTCGTGCAGTAATAGCTCTTCAATAACAAAGGTGACAGCGGCTAGTGGGGCGTTAAATGCAGCGGCGATGCCTGCTCCAATGCCAACGGGAATCATCTCTTGAAAAGATGCTCCTCGCAGTTTTAATACTTGTCCAACAACCGAGGCTAAAGAAGCACATAAATGCACGGTCGGACCTTCTCGCCCTAGGCTATTGCCACTGCCTATCGAAATCACGCCTAATACATATCGCCAAAACGTTTCTTTAAATGACAGGATGCCTTTTTTGTTCCAATAGGCTTCTTTGGCTTGGGGAATGCCGCTTCCGCCTGCGGCGGGTTCGACTTTAAATAGGATAAAGCCGACAATTAAGCCACCAATGGCTGGGGATAAAATCATTAAAACAGCGGTTAGCCATGTGTATTTTTGTGCCTGCTGAAGTTCAACAATATGATCAAAAACATATTCAATAGAAAGGTGGAAAACAACCGCAACTAAACCACATAATAAACCAATAATAATATATACTGCAAACGGTTGACGATGTAGATTAAGCGGGTTTAATGTATGCAGGAATGTGCTGAACTTCATTAGAATTAATGAAGCATATTCGGTACTGCCAAGACAAAAGGCGGGATTTCTGCATCAAAATGCTGCCCATCATCAGCAAGCATTTGATAGCTACCTTCCATTGTTCCAACTGGGGTTTCAAGCATTGTACCACTACTGTAATTGAAGCTTTTCCCAGGTTTTAGATAGGGCTGCTCGCCAATGACACCATCACCTTTAACCTCCTGCACTCGACCATTAGAATCAGTAATAATCCAGTGTCGTGTTAATAGTTTAACAGCTACTGAACCAATATTTTTAATGGTGATATGGTAAGCAAAGACATAAAAATTTTGCTCAGGGCGTGATTCTTGCTCAATGTATTGTGTTTCTACATTGACTGTAATATTGTATGGTGAATGTTTAGTCATGTTTACATTATACCTAGTTGCGGATAGTCTATAAAATCGGTGCTTTTGCAATTACTCAACATAACAAGCGGCGAAGGTGGTAAATAATTGATTATTTGGGATGCTGTAAGCATTCCTGCTGCCTATATTATGCTGAGTTATTACTACTTTTGAAATGACATACTCCTTTAAGCCCATCGGCATTATTCATTCCTGTTACAAAGAAAAGTTTGGCACTCCCCGCCAAGCTCGCTTAGTGACCGAAGCGAAAGCCCAGCTTGAGCTGGTTTTGCCTTATGCTATCGCAGAAAGCGTTCGAGAGTTAGAAAATTTTTCACATCTTTGGATTATTTTTGTTTTCCATCAAACAGCAAACAACGCTTGGAAGTCAATGGTCAGACCGCCACGCCTAGGTGGCAACCAGCGTGTTGGCGTATTTGCCTCCCGCTCACCATTTCGCCCTAATCCTATTGGCATGTCACTGGTGGAATTGGAAAAGATAGAAACAGTCAAAAACAAAGTAGTATTGCATCTACAAGGTGCTGATTTATTGGATCAAACGCCTGTTCTCGATATCAAGCCCTATCTTCCTTATGCTGATAGCGTTGATTATGCACAAGCAGCTTACGCAGCAAGCACGCCTACGACAACAACACATATTGATTTTACTGAGAAAGCGTTGCAGCAATGCCAACAAAAAGCACAAAAATTAGATATTGATTTGCAGACATTAATTATTCAAATCCTACAACAAGACCCGCGACCATCGTATAAAACGCAGAATCAAGTTGATAATCGGATTTATGCCATGAAACTGTATGATTTTGATTTGCACTGGGTATATCAGCAGAAAAGAATGACGGTATTAGAATTAGTGGATGAATTTTAAGATAAGTTGAGTTCTTTTACCTTAATTAGGTCAACTAATGTAGGCAGTTCATCAAGGCTTTTTAGGTTAAAGTAATCTAAAAACTCCCGCGTTGTTCCTAGCATTGAAGGTCGACCAGGGACTGCTTTATGTCCAATCACTCGTATCCAACTACGTTCCTCCAAAGTTTTGATAATATTGCTACTGACGCTAACACCGCGTATATCTTCAATTTCGGCTCGTGTAATGGGCTGGCGGTAAGCGATAATAGCAAGGGTTTCCAGCAAGGCTCGGGAATATTTGGGAGGTCTTTCTTTCCAGTGTTTGCTTACCCAGTCTTTGTATTCTTGCCGTGTTTGGAAGCGATAACCACGATTAACTTCTATTAACTCAATACCTCTATTTCGATAATCATTTTGTAACTCATCAACCGCTGCTTTAATCTCTTGTCGATTAACTTGTTCGCTTGGGTCAAAATAATCCAACAGATGCAGAATGGATAATGGTCGCTCGGCTGAGAATAATATGGCTTCAAGAGTATTTTTTAGTTGTTCTGCTTGCATGATTAATGGACTGTTGCTGATTCTGCGGGGCGTAAATAAATAGGAGCATAGGATTCTGCTTGGACAATATCAATCAAGTGCATTTTTAATAATTCCAACATGGCGATAAACGTAACCACCACGCCCTGTCGCCCTTCTTCAATTTTAAACAAATCATAAAATAAAATAAATTCTTCGCCTTGCAGTTCGGATAAAACATGAGTCATTTTTTCACGAATAGATAAGTTTTCCCGCTTAATTTGATGGTCAGATGACATATCTACACGCTTTAATATTTCTTTAAAGGCATTCAGTAATTCACTCAATTGCACTTCGGGGAGTGATTTGTCTTTTTTATCCATTTTAACAGTCACTAAAGTGGCAAAGGTATCTCGATCCATGCGTGGTAAATCATCGAGGTCGCTTGCTGCTTGTTTAAACCGCTCATATTCTTGTAATCGACGGATTAGTTCTGAGCGAGGGTCTTCTTCGTCCTCTAATTCTTCATGGCGAGGCAATAGCATACGGGCTTTAATTTCTGCCAGCATCGCCGCCATCACTAAATACTCTGCGGCTAAATCAAGGTTGATATTTTTCATTAGCTCAACATACTGCATATATTGCTCAGTAATGCGTGCAATCGGTATATTAAGTATGTCGATATTCTGCCGTTTGATGAGATACAGCAATAAATCCAGTGGTCCTTCAAAGCTTTCTAAAAAAACCTCCAGTGCTTCGGGGGGAATATAAAGGTCTTCAGGCGGAGTGGATATAACCTCGCCTTCGACAATTGCGAAAGGTAGTTCTGTTTGAGCAGTGCTGTTTGTTGGTTGGGCTTTGAACATTGTTATGATTCTTCGGCTGAAATCATTGCAGTTCGTAGTTTATTATAGCTTGCTAATAGTTTTTGGTGCATATTGCAATGATTAAGCGACAAGCTGGGCGAAGATAAATCCTCCCATAAACCTTCACCGTTTAGCCACTGCTTTGCTTTTTCAAGGGTTTGCTCACCATATAAACTGCGTAATGGCTTTTGGTAAGCTTCTGCCTGCTCTAAATTTATTAAATCCTCAATACAGCGATAGATTTTATTATCGGGCTGTTCGGCTTGCGTACTGTATTTAATCCAATCACAACCTTGCAAAATAGCTTGTTGATCTTGGCACATCAGAGCTAATCGGGTTTTTAATTCCCCCATGCGTAGGCTTGCCCATTTGCTATCAGCATCAGCGGCTAAGCCGATCAATGCTGCAATGGGATGTTGGTCATCAAAGCCTTCTTGATTCAAGTTATTTAATAATTCACTAGCGGTTGCGGCGGTGAGTTTATTCAAATTAAGTAAGCTTTCACGGTATTTCACGCCCGCATTATTATTATCCCACTCTAAATCATCAGGCTCATAAATTTCCGACATATCAGGCACGATAATCCGACAAGCGTACATGCCTAAATGATGGTAATCACTGATATAAATTTGCTTGCCTTCGTTATGAATAATATCGCAAAGGTAGGCAAATTCTTCTTGGGTCGAGCCGCTGAAATTCCAATCGACAAATTCATAATCAGGACGGTTGCGAAAAAATTCCCAAGAAATAACACCACTGGAATCAATAAAATGCGTTTCAATATTATGCGGACTGGCGATTTCTTCTTCATCAAAACTCGGGGCAGAAAAGCCATTAAGAGCATCCAAGCCCCTGCCCTGTAACAATTCTGTCAAAGTCCGCTCCAATGCGACTTGAAAACATGGATGAGCTCCAAAACTGGCAAAACAGCCTTGATCATCAGGATTTAATAAGGTGACATTGATCACAGGATATTTGCCGCCTAAGGAGGCATCTTTCAGCATAATGCCATAGCCTGCGGCTTTTAATTCATCAATCCCAGCTTGAATAGAAGAAAAGCGAGCGAGTACCGATTCAGGAATATCAGGCAGGCAGATTTGCTCACGAATAATTTTAAACTTGACCCAGCGTTCAAATATTTCAGATAAGGCTTGCACACGGGCTTCGCTAACCGTATTCCCCGCTGACATACCATTGCTAACATAAAGATTACCAATAATATTAACGGGAAAATAAATAATTTGCTGATCACTTTGACGGGTATAAGGCAAAGCACAAACCCCACGCTGTAAATTGCCTGAGTTAGTATCCACTAAATCATCTAATTGTAAACTTCCTTCAGGGTTATAATATGCCCATAAATCTGCATCTAATAAGCCTTGAGCATCCGTAAACCATTGTTCATTAGGGTAGTGAACAAAATCAGCCTGTGCGATGGATTCGCCTAAATAATAATCCGCGAAAAAGTAGTTGCAGTTAAGCCGCTCAAAAAATTCGCCTAAAGCACTGGCTAATGCTGCTTGCCTAGAGGTTCCTTTACCATTAGTAAATAAAAGCGGACAATCACGATCCCTAATATGAACTGACCAGACATTAGGAATAGGATTTAGCCAAGAGTGCTCTTCAATATGAAAACCTAATTGCTTTAGTTGATGTTGCATTTTCGCAATGGATTGATCTAAAGCCGCATCTTTACCGAGGATAATATTGGAATTCATTTTTTGGGGAACTCATTAATTTGTTTGTTTTCTGATGTTGTATTGTAACTATTCAGTCTATAGGCAGTGGCGGTGGTAATATACTGAGTAGTTAGCTTCGGGCAATTAGTTTATGCTTTATTCATTAGTAACTATAATATAAAGAGGGAATAATTACATGGAAGCATTAATGGGTTCTACACTAAAAACACAAAATCACTTACCCTTTTATAAACAAGCGAGCTTTAAATGGTGGATGCTAGCTTTATTACTCCTCATGACATCAGTTGTCGCAATGCCTTACGGCTATTCATTTTACCAAAAATCAATAATCGCTAAAAACAATCAAAATAGCGTACAAAACACACTAGACCAGTTGCTTGCTAATGGCAACACAGAAGAATATAGTTGGATGCGAACCCTAAATCCTAAAGCAAAATTGATTGAAGGAGGTGTTATTTGGAATCTAAAGAAACAGCAAGGTATTATGAAATTTAAAAACTTACCAACTATCTCAAAAAAACAACAATATCATTTTTGGATCTATGATCGGGCGACTAACCAAGCTGTTTCTAGTGCAATATTCCAACAACGCCCTTTTGACCCTAATTCACGCTTGGTTGAATTCAAACCAGAAAAGCCTATAAAGTCCCCTTATAAATTTATTCTAAGCTTAGAAAATGTTATGGGTAGTGGAGACACTCAGATATTATTAAGAGCTCAACCTTAAACCATTTTTATAATAACGGTGTATTCATCGTAAACCTGATGATAAATTAGGATATTTCAGTTTAATACCTAATTCTTTAATTAATTTATCATTTTTTATACGACGCGACTCTTTTAAATAAGATACCATGCCATTACTGAGTGTAGCTATTGCTTTTTTCATTGAGATTTGTGGTGGTCTTGGTAAGTTTTCAGCATCGGCTATTTGATTAAAGTAATGGGTCATTGTGCTGGGTGAGCCGTCTGTCACATTATATACAATGCTTGCTGGCTTAATTTCCATTACCTGCTTACATATCCTAGCTAGATCATCGGCATGAATTCTATTTGTCCACCCTGCTTCTGCTTCTTTAACAACGGGTAAACCTTTTTTTAACCGTTGTAAAGGAAGTCGGTCTTTAGCGTATATGCCTGCTACACGCAAAATAACATATTCTTTTTGGTACTGCTTTGCCCAATTTTTTAATATATTTTCTGCACTTAAACGCCGTTTAGCTCTATCTACAACAGGATTTAACGGTGAATCTTCATCTATCCACTTACCCTGACTATCACCATACACGCTTGTTGTACTGATTAAGACAATTTTTTTAGGGAGTTGTGTGACTCTAGATAAAAACTTTTGTAAACGAGTATCTTTAGTGCCTATTTTAGGAGGGGGTACAAAATAAAATAATTGTGCATTTTTAAACAGTTGAATATCCAAGTAATTATCAACGTCAAGGTCATGAATTATCGTATCTAAATTAAGCAGCTGGCACTGTGCAGCAGATTCCGTAGAAGAAACCAAGGCTCTAGCATCAATATTGTCTTTTTGGTATAAATTTGCTACTCGGCGACCAATATCGCCACAACCAACAATCCAAATATTCACTGAGAATCACCATGTCAAAAAAGCTAATTGAAGCGGGAAATACTAAGGAAATCAAGCTAGGAAAAATGAAACGTATTGAAATTGGCAATAAAGCCATTTTAATTTGCAATGTCAATGACCAATTTTATGCAGTTGATGATATGTGTACCCATGAAGATTCGTCGCTCTATTTAGGTTGTATAAAAGGTGACTTAGTTCAATGTTCATTACATGGAGCAAAGTTTAGCGTTATTACGGGAGAGCCAAAAGAGGAACCAGCAGAAGTCCCATTACAAACTTATCCTATCGTGATTAAAGGTGAAACTATCTTTGTGGAAATTTAGATTAGAACTTTTTTCTTGATTCATTTCTAACAAAAGGAATAGCTAATGTCAGCATGTAAAAAAGCAAATACAGAAAAAATATATCAAGTAACTGATCAAGACATTTTTGCTGATAATGAAGTTTGTTGTCCACCACTTAATAGTTGCTTATGGAATTCTCATCCTCGTGTATATATCCGCTTAAATGATAAAGGTGAAGCTCGTTGCCCATATTGTAGTACAGTTTATATTAAATCTGAAACCACAACTTTACTACGATGATGTGAGCAAGTAATCATTTTGTTACAGGTTTAAATTTAAATAGAAAAATTAAATGGAGGAAATATGATTTTTAGACAACTATTTGAAAAAGATTCATCAACATACACTTACTTATTAGGCTGTGAAGAAACAGGGGAAAGTGTATTAATTGATCCTGTAATTGAAACGGTAGAGCGTGACCTTGAAGTGATTAAATCACTTAACTTAAAGCTTACATATACCTTAGAAACACACATTCATGCAGACCATTTAACGGGTGCTAAAAAAATGAGGACCTTATCAGGTAGTAAAATTGTTGTACCAGAAATGGATCAACTAGCCTGTGCAGATTTATTTGTAAAAGAAGGTGAAATATTTCAAGTTGGTACTATTAACATTCATCCTTTATTTACACCTGGACATACAAGCACACATCATGCCTATCTAGTTAATACAAATAGCCATACATTATTATTCAGTGGTGATGCTTTATTAATTGAAGCTTGTGGACGTACTGATTTTCAATCAGGGGATGCCCATGCTTTGTATAAAAGTGTTATAGAAAAGTTTTTCACCTTGCCGAATGAAACATTAGTATATCCAGCACATGATTATGAAGGACGACAAATCACAACCATTGGACAAGAAAAGCTACGTAATCCACGTTTAGGTAATGGAAAAACAGAAGAAGAGTTTGTTGAAATTATGGAGAATATGAACCTTCCGTATCCACGTAAAATTGATTTTGCTGTACCAGGTAACACACGGTGTGGTGAATGCCCTGAGAATGTGCCACAAGAATATCGAGGTGCTTGTGAAATTCAGGATGCTCCTGCCTCAGAAAATATTCCTAAAAAGCAGGGTGATCAAGGTTAAAAAAGTTATATGCTCTATTCCTTGAAATAGAGATAACTGTGAGAATTATCATACAAAAACATGAATTACCTGTAAAACTAACGTATATTAGGCAACCATTTGGCATTTAGTATGTAGTTTGAGCTTTTCATGTAACTACTTAGTGGACTAATGGAAACTCTTGATTAAGTCGGGGAAAGTCTCCTTATTCCCATGTATGGAGAATACATACACAAACTTATCGTATGTAGTTGCTGATTAATTAAAGCGTAGGGCTACGCTTTTGCCTATCACGATTTTTTATTTACTTTTAAGGAGTTAATATGTCTGTAAAGAACGCGTTTTATGCTCAATCGGGCGGTGTTACAGCGGTTATTAATGCATCAGCTTGTGGTGTAATTGAAACGGCTCGTAAGCATCCTGATAAAATTGGTACAGTTTACGCAGGGCAGAACGGTATCATTGGTGCATTATTGGAAAACCTAATCGACACTAGCCAAGAGTCAGATGAGGATATTGCAGCTCTACGTCATACACCTTCTGGTGGTTTTGGTTCTTGTCGTTACAAAATGAAAAGCCTTGAGGAAAACAAAGCAGAATATGAGCGTTTAATTGAAGTGTTTAAAGCTCATAATATTGGCTATTTCTTCTATAACGGCGGTGGTGATTCTGCGGATACTTGCTTAAAAGTATCGCAACTTTCTGAAAAAATGAATTTCCCAATTCAAGCAATTCATGTGCCAAAAACGGTTGATAATGACCTACCTATCACAGACAACTGCCCTGGTTTTGGTTCTGTTGCTAAATATATTGCTGTTTCAACACGTGAGGCTAGCTTTGATGTGGCATCAATGGCTGCAACATCAACTAAAATCTTTGTATTAGAAGTAATGGGTCGCCATGCAGGTTGGATTGCTGCCGCTGGTGCATTAGCCGCAGATGAAGATAATGATATTCCAATTGTTGTTCTATTCCCTGAAATCAAATTTGACCAAGAAAAGTTCTTGAAATTGGTGGATGAGAAAGTTAAATCACACGGCTATTGCACAGTCGTTGTATCAGAAGGTACAGCATGGCCTGATGGACGCTTCTTAGCAGAGCAAGGTACACGCGATGATTTTGGTCATGCTCAATTAGGTGGTGCAGCTCCTGTTGTCGCTAATATGATCAAAGATGCTTTAGGTTATAAATATCACTGGGCGGTTGCTGATTATTTGCAGCGTGCTGCACGTCATCTAGCATCTAAATCAGATGTTGAGCAAGCTTATGCTCTTGGTGAAGCGGCTGTAAATATGGCTCTTGAGGGTAAAAACTCTGTTATGCCTGCGATTATTCGTACATCGAACAATCCATATCAATGGGAAATTGGTTCAGGTGATTTAAAAGACATCGCTAATGTCGAGAAAATGATGCCAATGGAATTTATTTCTGACGATGGTTTTGGAATCACTGACGCATGTCGTGAATATCTATTGCCATTAATCGAAGGCGAAGATTACCCTCCATATAAAAATGGTTTGCCTAATTATGTAACCATGAAAAAAATCTTGGTCGAAAAGAAGTTACCTGAATTTACTATGAAGTAAGCTCTGATTAACTTTATGAATAATTTTTTTGAATTAAATAAAGTTATTCTATTTTTGCTTAACAGAGCTTACTAATAAGGTGATTGTTAGTAGCTACTCAATGTAATCATTAGAAAATGATAAATACACTTTGTAAATTCTACAATAGCGTTCCTATTGTTAGAGTTTAAATAATAATTATTTACTACCTTTCTAAATTATGCTGAGTAGCTACAATTTTTATGTATTGAGAAATCTTGCTCAACTTCTTTCAATCAATTTATTTAATCCTTTTTAACATCAATAAACCAATAGATAAAAACAATAATAAGGGTGAAAAGGTACTGACTATGGGAGAAAAGCCATATACCAACCCCATATTGCTGATAGCTTGATTAATTAGGATAAATACAATACCAATTAGTATGCCTACAAATAAGCGTTGTCCTGCCCCTGCATTACGTTGTGATCCAAAAGCAAAAGGCATGGCAATGATAAGCATGACTAAAGTTGATAAAGGCAAACTAAAGCGTTGCCAGTAAATCTGCTCTAAACGTGTTGTGTTAAGGTCATTATGACTTTGATGTTTGATATAGTTTGACAGTTTATTGATAGATAAATGACTCGGTTCCACAGCAGTAACCTGCATGAAATGCTCAGAAATTAAGAAGGGCTGTTGTATATGATCAACATATTTGATTTCAATTTCATCATTATCGTGGAAGTTTTTAATTGTAATGTCGTATAAATCCCAGCTTCCGTTATGTTTTTCAGCTCGCTTTGCTTGCAATATTTTTTTTAGTTTTGCTTTTTTCATATCAAAAGTAAAAATGGAAACACCTTCTACTTTCTCGGTTGACCAAGTATTTCTGATATGTACAAAGTGATTACCTTCTTTCGCCCAAACACCACCATGTGTATAAGCAGGTCCTTCATCTTTTTTTTCTAATTTAAAACTTTTTGCTCGTAATTCTGTTTTAGGTGTTACCCACTCCCCAAAAGCAAAAATCAATAAAGTAATTATAATTCCTAGCTTTAGGGTACTCCACATAATATTACGAATTGAAACCCCTGCTGCTCGCATCGCAATAATTTCACTACTCGCAGCAAGTTGCCCTAAGCCCATTAATGCTCCAATAAGTGTTGCCATTGGGAAGAAATTATACAAGCTACTGGGGATTAAATAGATTATATAAACAAGAGCTTGCAAGCTACCATAGTGTGTTTGAGGGCTGATATCGCATAACTCACCTAAATAGCTAAAAAAGGAATCCAGACTGACCAAAGCAAGCCATGTCATTAAAATGCTGATAAGCAGCGTTTTCCAAAGATAGATTTCTAATATTTTCATTTTGCTCTACCAAAGGTGTGCCGAATCAGCCAAATAATAAAAATACCTAATAGAATATGTACCCACCATAAGCCAATCCAAGCATTGATACGCCCATTATCCAGTAAACTTTTGCCACTTAGTAGGAAGTTGGCATACACTGCATAAATTAAAATACCGATAGCAATTTTACTGTAGCGTCCTTGCCGAGGGTTAGTATAGCTAAGTGGTAAGGCTAATAATGCCATTAAAGGAGCGGAAAGAATAACAGCAATACGCCAATGTAATTCAGCAATATTTTTTACCGTAGGATTCTGAATGAGTTCTGAGGTTTTGAGTGTATTGGCTTTACTTATTTGGTGACTTTCTTTTAATGGCATATTGATACCATGCTCAACAAAATGTGTAATACGTGAAGTTCCATCCGTTGGAAATTCGTAGCGAGCACCGTTTCTTATTTCTAAAATACGTTCCCCTGATATTGAATCAATAAATAAAGCGGCGGTTTTTCCCCATACAATACTCTCACCGTTTTTATTGCGTATATGAGCAAAAAAACGGTGCATGGTGCTTTCATTTTTTTCAATATCTTCGGCGAGTAAAGTAAATTCTCCGTTTGCAGTTGTCGTGACTTTAAATGTACCCGGGGGAATGCCTGCTGCCTCGGGGCGTTCATC
>JALWYT010000256.1:2668-14278 GCA_026992705.1 Thiotrichaceae bacterium | reverse complement strand
GACTTAGATGCGGCAGGTTTATTAGTCGAGATAAAAGACCATAAATTAATGGTTCCACGCGGTGATCGCTCTGGCACAGTTATTGAGCCTTATCTTACAAATCAATGGTATGTCGCCATTGAAGAGCTGGCAAAACCCGCACTAGAGGCAGTGGAAACAGGCAAGATTAAATTTGTGCCTGATAACTGGAAGAACACCTATTACTCATGGATGCGGGACATTCAAGACTGGTGTATTTCCCGCCAACTATGGTGGGGACACCGCATTCCAGCGTGGTATGACGACGAAGGTAATATCTATGTCGCTCACGACGAAGCTGCCACTCGTGAAAAATACCAACTTGCGGATGATCTTCCATTACGCCAAGAAGAAGATGTGCTAGACACTTGGTTCTCATCCGCTCTTTGGCCATTTTCTACGCTCGGTTGGCCTGATAATACAGAAGCCTTACAAACGTGGTATCCCACCAATGTATTGGTTACAGGCTTTGATATTATCTTCTTCTGGGTTGCTCGCATGATCATGATGGGCATGAAATTTATGGATGGCGAAGTACCATTCAAAGAGATTTATATTCATGGCTTAGTGCGTGATGGCGATGGGCAAAAGATGTCCAAATCCAAAGGCAATGTACTTGACCCGCTAGATATTATCGACGGTATTTCACTGGAGGAATTGGTGGAAAAACGCACCTCCAATATGATGCAACCCCACCTTGCTGAAAAAATCGCCAAACAAACCCGCAAACACTTCCCCGACGGCATACCCGCTTATGGCACAGATGCTTTACGCTTTACTTTCGCCTCACAAGCCTCAACAGGGCGTGATGTACGCTTTGATTTAAGCCGTATCGAAGGCAATCGTAATTTCTGCAACAAGCTATGGAATGCAGCTCGCTTTGTCGGTATGCAAACTGAAGGCAAAGACGTTGGTTTGGACAATGATGAAGTTAAATTATCGCTGGCTGACCGCTGGATTATCTCCACTCTGCAAAAAACCGAAGCAGAAGTCTGCGACCATATCGACAGCTACCGCTTCGACCTTGCCGCCAAAGCCATGTACGAATTCACATGGCACGAATACTGTGATTGGTATCTGGAACTCACCAAACCAATTTTATACTCCGACGACTACAGCGAAGCCGCCAAGCGAGGCACACGCCGTACATTAGTCCGTGTATTGGAGACTATCCTGCGACTAATGCACCCAATTATGCCCTATATCACCGAAGAAATTTGGCAGAATATCAAAGCTTTAGCAGGCAAATCTGGCGATACCATTATGCTAGAACCCTACCCACAAGCAGATGACAGCAAAATTGACGAAGCCGCCAGTGCCGATATGAAATGGGTGCAAACCTTTATCACCAGCATCCGCCAAATTCGCTCTGAAATGGACATAAAACCCAGCCTAAAGCTCAATATCCTCCTACAAAACTGGACAAACGAAGACCAACAACGCTTCGCCAACACCGAAGTCTTTATCAACTCAATGGCAAAAGTCGAATCAGCTGATTGGCTAGATAACGACGCAGAAGCCCCCGAATCCGCCACCGCCTTAGTCGGCGATATGAAAGTGCTGATTCCGCTTGCAGGCATCATCGACAAAAAAGCCGAAACCGCCCGACTAAGCAAAGAAATCGAGAAAAAACAAAAAGGCTTGCAGGGATTAGAAGGTCGTTTGAATAATCCTAACTTTACGGACAAAGCACCCGAGGCGGTGGTGAATCAGGTACGGGAGCAATATGCGGAACTAAAGGCGGCAGTAGAGCAACTGCAAGAGCAACTGGAAAAAATCAAAGCACTGTAGTTTATCTGCAGATTTCACAGATGTTTTTCTTTCTCTAATTCCATGACTCTGCTACTTAAAAATAGCAGAGCTACTGGATTATGTCACAAAGTAGATCTATATCTATAAGTCATAATATGTGGTTACGGTATTATCGAATGGAAATACCAAAATGGAATTCACATCGGTAGAGTAAGTACCAGTATTTGGATCATTTTTTGTAACCACTCCGCATAATAATAATTACTTATTCACTCTTATGTGAATTATATAAAAGAGCAGTTACATTAAAGAAGCTCATACATTAACTAAAGGTTTGCAAATATATTTTTTAAGATGATGGGATCTGTAGTTTTTGTCCAATACGTATTACATTTCCTTTTAAATTATTTGCACGTTTTAATTGACTAAGGGTTACACGATGACGGTTAGCGATACCAAGTAAAGTATCACCGGGACGAACAATATATTTCCCTCCTAAACTTGCAAAGTGTCTCGCTTTGGGAGAGTTTTGTAGATAATAACGCTTGATTCCTTTAAACATAGCAGTAGCTAATTTGTTTTGATAATCAGCCTGTGTCAGTTGTATTTCTTCTTTTGGATTACTGATATAAGCAGTTTCAACTAACATAGAAGGAATATCAAGGGACTTTAATACAACAAAGGCTGCACTTTCAACACGACCACGTTGTAAATTGTTTACTGTTGCTAGTTCGTTTAACACACTTTTTGCAAGCTTTAAACTACGGGCAATTGTAGAGGTACGTGTTAAATCTAATAACACTGTTCTAATCATGCGATTACGGTTACTGAAGTCAATACTATCAAGTGTATGGCTATGATAACCATTTTCGCGTGCTGCAATAAAATGTGCCGCTTCACTTGATGCTCCACGTCGTGAGAGAATATAAACGGATGCACCTGACATACTACGACGTACATTAGAATTAGCATGAACGGAGATAAATAAATCCGCTTTACTTCGGCTGGCAATATAGACACGTTCTTTTAATGGTATAAATGTATCGCCTGAGCGAGTCATTATTGCACGCATACCGCGTTGAGCATCAATCTTTGCTTTAAGTCTTTTCGCAATTTGTAATACAACTTCTTTTTCTTTGATACCATTTAAACCAATTGCTCCTGGGTCTTTACCTCCGTGACCTGGGTCAATAACGACAATAAAATCACCTGTTTTTTTATTACGAATAGAAGTGTTTGTTGAGCTAATTTGATAACGTTTGCTACTTTTGCCAATACTTGTGTTACTTAGTACTAGCTCTATACGTGAGCCTGACTTGAGCTTTTTTAAACGAGACATTACGCCAACAGGTTTTTCCATATCAAAAACTACACGCAAATTTTTATTATCTTTAATGCTATGCCGAATTTTTTTGATAGGGTCACTTGATGGACTAGGGGAAAATCTAAAAATCCGTTGAGCTGCTGATGTATTTTTAAAATCAATCACAACTCGTTCGGGTGATTTTAGTGTGAAGACCTTATATTTGACAGATTTTGTGATATCAAATGATATCCGTAGTTTGCCACTGCTTTGTTCTATTTGTAGTGATTCTATTCGAGCATGAGTAGTATTTGCAAGGAGATAATTGCTAAAAAATAAAACTAAAACAGTGAGTGCAATTTTTACTAGATTAAGTATTGTATTTGAGTAATGTTTTTTCAATGATTGTTTATGGTAATACATTGTTCTCATTTTTAGGCATCTAACAAAAATAATAGAAAGCTCACCTAAGATAATATAATGGGGAGAGGTGAATAGGTATTAGTAAAGTATATTAGAATACATTTTTCAAGTATTTTTTAAGTATATCTGATAAGTGTTTGATTTATATGATATTAATCTAAAAATTGAGGCTTTCTCTTTTACCCATACTTCCCGACCTCGTGGGTGATAGGATATTATCAGTTTTATTGTTGGTATTGGTAAGTATCCATCGGCTTTTTCAGCCCATTCAAGCAGACAGATTGAATGATTATTAAAATAATCACGTCCCCCCATGTATTCCAGCTCTTCTGGATCACCTAAACGATATAAATCAAAATGATATATGTCCTTACCATTGAGTTGATAAGGCTCAACAAGCGTATAAGTAGGGCTTTTTACCGCTCCTTTATGACCAAAATATTGCAAAATCCCACGCACAATTGTCGTTTTCCCAACACCTAAATCACCTTGTAAAAAAACAACATCACCCAGCACAAGACATTCTGCAATGGTTTTTGCAAAATCTACCATTTCTTGTTCATTTGTTAAGATATATTTCACTGTATGCAATATTAATGTTAACCCAAAAAAGCGATACCATAGCATAGCAAAGGCTTATCGCAAGGAATTTATTGTCTGTTATATCCGCTTTCCGCTATGCTCAAGCCATGAATATGTCGATGAAAAACATTAGCCAGAAAATAATCACTTGGGGGCAGGAATTTGGCTTTCAGAAAGTGGGGATCAGTGATATTGATTTATCGCAGGCTGAAGCGTATTTGCAAGATTGGTTGGCTAAAGGCTTTCATGGTGATATGGACTGGATGGCAAGGCATGGTACTAAGCGGACACGCCCTGCGGAGCTTGAGGAAAATACGCTTAGCGTGATTACTGTGCGTATGGATTATTTGCCACCGAATACTGCGGCGGCGGAGATGGTCTTAAATCATCCTGAATTGGGGTATATTTCACGCTATGCTCTCGGGCGGGATTATCATAAATTAATGCGGAAGCGGTTACAGAGCTTTGCGAAAAAAGTCCAGCAATATGCAGAGCAACTGTCATACCGTGTATTTGTGGATAGTGCCCCTGTGATGGAAAAAGCTCTTGCGGCAAAATCAGGCTTGGGCTGGATGGGTAAGCATACGAATATATTGAGTCGTGAGGCAGGCTCATGGTTTTTTTTAGGAGAAATTTATACCAATTTGCCATTATTGCCGACTAATCCAGTGGAAAAACATTGTGGTGAGTGTAATGCTTGTATCGATATCTGCCCAACAAAGGCGATTGTTGCTCCTTATCAATTGGATGCTCGGCGGTGTATTTCTTATTTGACAATTGAGTCAAAAGCTCCCATTCCTCTGGAGTTTCGCCCTCTTATCGGTAATCGTATTTACGGTTGTGATGATTGTCAGTTAATTTGTCCTTGGAATCGTTTTGCTAATTACAGTGAAATTAATGATTTTAGTGTAAGGCATCAATTAGATGCTCCTGATTTGTTGACATTATTTGCATGGACAGAGGAACAATTTTTAAAGAATATGGAGGGTTCTGCAATACGCCGTATCGGTTATGAAGCCTGGCAAAGGAATATTGCTGTTGCCCTAGGTAATTCAGAACAAAATTCTCAATTAACACCTATAATTATTAGGAAATTGAGAAGTAAGTTAATGAGTAGTTCTGAGTTGGTAAAAGAGCATATAAAATGGGCAATTACAAGACTTTCTCATTGAATACTAAACAGAGAACATGATAGCCTGTATTATAAATTACTAATATATGCACTCAATACACTGACAAGAGAATACAAGGGAATGTTGCACCTCTTTACCCGAATACTGTTATTATTTTTATTATTATCTACTGCTGATGCCGAAAATAATACGGTCAATATCTATTCAGATGTTGAAAACTCCGTTTATCAAATTCGTGTATTAAATAAGCAAACCCGTAAAAAATCAGTTATTGGATCAGGGTTTGTCGTGGGACGTTCTGATATATTAGCGACGAATTATCATGTTGTAAGTAGTTATGTAAATGAACCTGAGACTTATGATTTGGAATATTTTTCTACTTCAGGAGAGACAGGTTCCTTAGAATTATTAGATTTAGACGTTGTACATGATCTTGCTGTTGTCAAGGCTAATAAAGCTCTTGGAAAACCACTTAATATTACACATATTCCTAATAAAGGTGCCAACCTCTATTCTCTTGGAAATCCTATGGATTTAGGCTTCTCTATTGTTGAGGGTACAAATAATGGTTTAATGAAGTATTCAGAAGATAAAAATATATTATTTTCAGGGAGTCTAAACCCAGGAATGAGTGGAGGACCTACACTTAATGAATCAGGAGAAGTTGTTGGTATTAATGTTGCGACATCAGGGAATGAGATTAGTTTTCTTGTACCTGCTAAACATTTATCTACAATTTTAGGACGATTAAAATTAAGAAATTACAAACCAGAGGATGATTTTTTTCAGCTAATTTCAGACCAGTTGTTAAGTGATAATCAGGCATTTATTTCTCGCTTATTAACCGAAAAATGGAGTCATGAAAAAATTGGAAAGTTTAGTGTACCTTCAGAGCTGTCACATTCAATACGCTGTTGGGATGCGAGTCGTGTAGCGGAAGAAGATGATTTATTCCGTTCCTTTTTTACACGCTGTTCCAATGAAAGAAGTATTTATCTAGATGAGGGCTTAGAACTAGGAACACTAGATTATGAATACCAATGGTTAGAAAGTGATGAATTGCACCCTCTACGATTATATAGCCGTTATGAAAAACTTAATTCGAGTATTTTAAATAGTAATGCAGGTAAAGATGATGTGACCAACTTTGCTTGTAATACACGGTTTATTCGTGTTGATAAGCAAGATTTTAAGGCAACAATTTGTCGTCGTGATTATATCAATTATACAGGGCTTAGTGATGTCTTGATTACTATGGCAATGGTTGGGCATAAAAACAAAGGATTTATTTTTAATTTAGATATGATTGGGACAGATTTTGATTTAGCCTTAGATTTGTATCAAAAGATGCTAGGAGAATTCAAATGGAAAGAATAATTCTAGAAGTTCAAGCTCGTGGTTTAAATCAATATCATGTCATTAACAAGTTTCCAGTTACTATCGGACGTGCTTTTGATAATGATATTATTCTATCAGACCGTTCAGTATCTGCACATCATATCCGAATTGAGCAGGGGGAGCATGGAAAGTTATATATTCATAATTTATCAGATGAAAATGGAACATTTGTTGATGGTCGCCGAGTCGAAGATAACCCAGTGGAGGTTAAACTAGCAGCACCTTTGGTATTAGGTCATATCAAGCTTAGGCTAGTTTCACCATCAACTGAAATTGAAGAAACTCATCGACATGATTGTGATAATCTGTTTTGTGTGTTAGGTAAACCATTATGGAGCGGTTTATTATTACTGCTTACAATAAGTATGGTTTTTTTAGGGCAGTATATTGAAACACCATACCAAAAAGATGTATTGTATTATTTTACGCTGGTATTCCCTTTCTTATTAATTATTATATTGATTACACTAGTGTTTTCTGTTGTGAGTCGTATTGCAGTACAGCGGTGGTATTTTTTGTCGATTATGTCGATGGCATCATTATTAGTATTATTGCCTCAGTTGTTATTGTATATAGGGCATTATTTAAATTATTTATTTACATCTGATACTCCTCAAGAATTATTGATTAATTTCTCTCAGTATATTTTACCATTTGTGTTGATTTTTTTATTTATGCGGACAATTTATCGTGCTGCAATGCCGTTAGCTTTAGGTATTGCACTAACAATTAGTTTTTTCTCTGTATTACCGCATATATTAGATTCTATTGATGGCTTATCTATTAATAGTGATTTTTCTGATACACCTCATTATAATCAAACCTTAAGTTATTTAGACAACCGTTTGGAAAAAACAATTACATTAGAAGAATTTATTACTGATTCTAAAGAAAAGTTACAAAAACAAATAGATGAAGAATTAAGATTTAAGTAGAATCTGTCAATAATTATGTTTATGAGGTTATTATTCCATTTTACTGAGTATAAAAATGACTCAAATGTTTGTCACGCTATATTCGGGCTGCCAGTGTTGTCATTGCTTTAGCATTAATAGGCATCAATACCTTTCGTACTATGAAAGGAAGCTTTTCTGCTCCTGCTCGTACGGCTATATTTGCATGGTGTTTTTCATCTTCTTTCATTTGTTGCAAAATCATTAGGCTTGGTAAATCTTTTTTAGGGAGAAGAGTAAGGTGTTTATCAATATGACGAACCACTTGATCTTCAGTTTCTTTGACAAAGCCTAAACTCCACTTATCACCAGCAAGTCCAGCTGTTGCTCCGATAGTAAATGATCCCCAGTACCAGATAGGGCTTAGATAGCTTTTGTGAGAATCAAGCTCAATTAAACGGCTTTCACACCAATTTAAGTGATCATTTTCCTCCATTGCGGAGCGTTCCATTTGTTCACGAATATCTTCACGCCTTGCAGTAACCGCTTGTCCACGATACAAACCTTGAGCGGCAACCTCACCCGCATGATTAATACGCATCAAACTAGCAGATAACTTTCGCTCATCTTCATTAAGTTTCTCAGTTTCCTCAATATTAGAGGCAGGGTTTGGTCGCTCAGTTGTTGGTGCTTTGGCAAATACAGTTCTAAGTGACTGGTCAATCTCATTAATAAATTTATCAATTAGAGTAAATTTACGCATAACTTAATAATCTCAGCAACTCTCATAGAGGAATGGATAAGTAGCTTGATCTTAATATTGGATTCCTTGCTATGCAAGGAGCCCAATCCCTGTTTTGTTACTATTCTTTAGTTGATTTATCCACTAAAAATTTTAATACACGTTTTAGTTTTACTGCACCCTGAGCCATTGTTGGACTAGTCATGTATTTACCATTAACAATAAGTGTTGGAACACCAGTTGCTTGAGATGTTGTACTGTAGTCTGTTGCCATTTTTAGTTTAGCCTGAATTTCCATTGAGTTTGCAGCATTATTAACTTCTTCTTCAGTATATCCTTGAGAAATAAAGAAGTTTTTAATCGCTTCTTCATCTCTTAGACGTCGGTGTTGTTTGTGAATAGCATTGAAAATTTTATCATGAATATGTTTTGTGCCATCGGGGTCAAGTAACTGCATGATATAAAATGCTTTTGCATGAATTTCCCACTGAGGGTTTAGAGTTGCAGGTACGCGACGGAAATATACATGATCCCCTTTTTCTTTTTGATATTCCTTCATTGTGGGTTCTAAGTGGAAGCAATGTGGACAACCATACCAAAATAGTTCAGTAACTTCTATCTTTCCAGCAGGTGCCTCAGTAGGTAATTCAAAATTCAACGTACGGTAGTGCTGACCTTCGATAAACTGTTCTAATTCAGAGGCTTGGTCTCCAGTGGAAGAAACATCCGTTGTTTCTTCCACTTCATTTTGTTGTGCTATATTCGTCGTTTGTTCTTCAGTATTAGGTGTATCACCACTTTTACTTTGTTGCAATGGCGTTTTTTCTTCAGCTGGGTTGGCTATTAGTTCTGTTGTATTATCATTCTCCTGCATACAGGCAGAAAGTGTAAAAACAGAAAACAATGTAATTAGTGAAATATTTAAGATAGGTTTCATCATCTTCCTCTTTTTTAATCATTATTCGTACTTTATATCGTTAAGAATATAGCAAACATTATACAAAGCACCGTTACTTTTTGTTTTTTTACAAGGAGATCATAGCATTCAATTCATAAAATAGAGAATATTTTTAATGAGCAATACTTAAAATCAAGCTTAATTCAGGTATTATAGCCGCCTTTCTTATGGTTATAAGCAGAGTATCAAAAAATGTTGATCCTTTCTGGTTCTAAAGCCCTATCTGATTTTCGTAAAAGCAAGCTATTAAGCAATCTTCGAACACAAATTCCACATTTGCAGGATATTCAAGCAGAGTATGTGCATTTCGCTAAAACCTCACAGGAATTAAGTGATGAGGAGATGCAAAAGCTAAAGCAAATTCTGGATTATGGTGAAGATGATCAAGCCATTGATGAAACGGGTGAATTATTTTTAGTTACACCACGCATGGGTACGATTTCCCCTTGGTCGAGTAAAGCCAGTGATATTGCTCATAACTGCGGATTAAATAATTTGGAGCGATTAGAGCGTGGCATTGCCTATTATGTGCAATCCAGCCAGCTACTCACAGATGTCGAACAAGAGATTATCGAGCAGCAAATTCATGACCGTATGGTTGAAACGGTGCTGAGAAATTTATCCGATGCCACCGCTTTATTCGAGGAAGCGGAGCCTGCTCCCGTTATTATTATTGATATTAGCGAAGATGCAGATGCTGCCTTACGCAAAGCCAATACGGAATTAGGTTTAGCATTGTCTGACGATGAAATTGAATATTTAGCAGATAATTATACGCAACTTGGGCGTAATCCGACCGATGTTGAATTAATGATGTTTGCACAGGCAAATTCAGAGCATTGCCGCCATAAGATTTTTAATGCGGATTGGATTATTGACGGTGAGAAAAAGGACGAAACCCTGTTTGGCATGATTCGCAACACCTACCACAATCAGTCTGATGGCATACTCTCTGCTTATAAAGATAATTCATCAGTGATTGAAGGGCATCAAGCCACACGGTTTATTCCTGATAATGCAACCGGGCAATATGGCTATAGCGAAGAACCTGTGCATTTGATTATGAAGGTAGAAACCCATAATCACCCCACCGCTATTTCACCTTTCCCGGGGGCAGCGACAGGTTCGGGTGGGGAAATCCGAGATGAAGGGGCAACAGGGCGAGGTTCAAAGCCTAAATCGGGTTTAACAGGGTTTTCTGTTTCCAATCTACGTATTCCAAATTATGAACAGCCTTGGGAAAAAGATCACGGCAAACCAGACCGCATTGTTTCTGCCTTAGATATTATGCTCGAAGGACCGATTGGTGGAGCGGCATTTAATAATGAATTTGGTCGCCCGAATATTGCAGGCTACTTCCGAACTTTTGAAATGGAAGTGCCGGCTGCCAATGGCACAGAGTTACGCGGTTATCACAAGCCCATTATGTTAGCCGGTGGTATGGGAACCATCCGCGAGCAACATATCGAAAAAAATACAATTCCAGAAGGTACGCCCATTGTGGTTTTAGGCGGTCCCGCGATGCTAATTGGCTTAGGCGGTGGGGCAGCTTCTTCGATGAATAGCGGTAGCAGTGCAGAAAGTTTGGACTTCGCTTCTGTGCAACGCGGAAATCCTGAAATGGAGCGTCGTTGCCAAGAAGTGATTGATCGCTGTGTTGCAATGGGAGAAGAATCACCGATTATATCCATCCATGATATTGGGGCAGGGGGCTTGTCCAATGCACTGCCTGAAATTATCAATGATGCAGGGCGAGGCGGGGTATTTGAACTGCGTAATGTGTTGAACGATGAGCCAAGCATGTCGCCGATGGAAATTTGGTGCAATGAAGCTCAAGAGCGTTATGTTATTGCAATTGATAAAGAGCGTTTAGATACCTTTTTAGATATTTGTAAACGCGAGCGAGCCTTGGTTGCGGTGGTTGGCGAGGCGACGAAAGAACAGACATTGCGTGTCCACGATGAGCTATTTAAAAACAATGTCGTTGATCTGCCAATGGATGTTTTATTGGGCAAAACACCCCGAATGACGCGAGACGTTGAGCATTTAGTGTTTGAGCGTCCCGCCTTAGATTTATCAGAGATTCAATTGGATGATGCGGTTGAGCGGGTGCTACGTCTGCCAACGGTTGCCTCAAAATCGTTCCTTATTACGATTGGTGATCGCACGGTGACGGGTATGGTTACACGCGACCAAATGGTCGGGCCTTGGCAAGTTCCTGTTGCCGATGTCGCAGTCACTTGTATTGATTATCAGTCCAACAAAGGCGAAGCAATGGCAATGGGTGAGCGGACTCCGCTAGCACTGATCAGCCCCGAAGCCTCAGGTCGAATGGCAGTGGCAGAGGCGATTACAAATATTGCTGCTGCTAAAATCAATAAAATTTCTGATATTCGCTTATCTGCTAA
>JALWYT010000256.1:0-2658 GCA_026992705.1 Thiotrichaceae bacterium | reverse complement strand
ATGAAGGTGAAGATGCAGCCTTATTTGATACGGTAAAAGCCGTTGGCTTGGAAATCTGCCCTGAATTGGATTTAGCCATTCCTGTTGGCAAAGATTCTTTATCCATGAAAACCCTCTGGCAGAAAGTGGGTAAGGACATGGAAATGACCGCTCCCTTATCGCTTATTGTGTCTGCCTTTTCGCCTGTTTCAGACGTTCGCAAAACCCTTACGCCACAACTGCGAACCGATAAAGGAGAGACGGATTTAATCTTAATTGATTTAGGTGCAGCAAAGAATCGCTTAGGAGCATCGGCACTGGCACAGGTTTATAATCAAGTTGGCAATGAAGCCCCTGATGTGGATGATGCTAGCAAGCTTCGAGCCTTTTTTGATGTTATCCAGCAATTCAATCAAGATGATAAGCTGCTCGCCTATCATGATCGTTCTGATGGTGGTTTATTAGCCTGCATTGCTGAAATGATGTTTGCAGGGCATTGTGGCGTGGATATTGATATTTCAGGCATGGGTGAATCCGCTTTGCATACGCTATTTAATGAAGAACTCGGTGCAGTGATTCAAATACGCCATGATGATTTTGATGATGTGATGCAAGCCCTAGATGCCGCAGGTCTCGGCGATATGACGCACGCTTTTGGTATTGTCAATGATGACGATGAACTGCGAGTGCATTCAGATGAGCAGATTATTTACCAAGAAAAACGGAGTCGTTTACAAAAATATTGGGCTGAAAATAGTTACCGAATGCAAGCCCTGCGGGATAATGCCGATTGTGCCAAACAAGAGTTTGAGCGATTGGATGATGAAAACGATGCAGGTATGCCGATTGAGCTTAGTTTTGACTTGGATGAAGATGTTGCCGCCCCATTTATTCAAACAGGCGTACGTCCTGCGGTCGCTATTTTGAGAGAGCAGGGCATTAATGGACAAGTCGAAATGGCAGCCGCATTTGATAAAGCAGGCTTTACAGCAATTGATGTACACATGACCGATATTATCTCAGGGCGTGTCAGCCTTGCGGATTTCAAAGGCTTGGTTGCTTGCGGTGGTTTCTCCTATGGGGATGTTTTAGGAGCAGGCGGCGGTTGGGCAAAAACCATTTTGCTCAATAGCAAAGCCCGCGATGAATTTGATGCTTTTTTCCATCGTGATGATGTATTCGGCTTAGGCATTTGTAATGGCTGCCAAATGCTATCGCAGCTTAGCCACATGATCCCCGGTGCAGAACATTGGCCACGTTTCCACAAAAATATCTCAGAGCAGTTTGAGGCAAGATATGCCTCAGTTGAGGTGAAGGCATCACCCTCTATCTTCTTGCAAGGCATGGAAGGTTCTAAATTACCGATTGCAGTCGCTCACGGTGAAGGGCGAGCGGTATTTGTTAAGGCATCACCAGAAACCGTTTTAGAAGAAGGCTTGGTGAGTTTACAATATATTGATAATAAAGGTATCACGACAGAACATTATCCAGAAAACCCGAACGGTTCACCACAAGGGATTACGGGCTTAACAAGCACCAATGGACGATTTACTATCATGATGCCTCACCCTGAACGATTATTTAGAACAGTTCAGTATTCTTGGTGTCCTGATGATTGGGGCAAAGATGGACCTTGGATGCGTATGTTTAGAAATGCTCGTGCATGGGTGAAATAATCAACATACATTATATTTTTTTAGCAATTGAAGCGATAAACTATTGATTATTTTATATGTGATCTTTAGTTTTGAAAAACATAACTTTTTATTTGTATTTATTTGGAGAGAGGAACAATGAAAAAATTAGCATTGGCTATCACAACAAGCTTATTAATAACAGCTCCTTTTGCTGTTATGGCAGACGGTGCATCCATTGCAAAAGATAAATGTGCGGCTTGTCACGGTGAAGACGGCAATAGTCCCAACGACAAAGTACCTAGCATTGCAGGTTTCTCTGTCGATGGTTTGACAGAGATGCTGAACGCCTATAAAGCAGGTGATCGTGAAGGTGACAAATTCAAGCCAGAAGACGGTGAAGAAACCGACATGAATGCAGTCACTAAAGAAATGTCTGATGATGATATAAAAGCTGTTGCAGAATTTTATGCAAGTAAGGCATTTAAGCCTGCAGTACAAGAATTTGATGCCGAGCTAGCAAAAATTGGTGCAAAAATTCATGAAAAGAACTGTGAAAAATGTCACTCAGAAGGTGGAGCGAGTGCAGAAGATGATGTTGCAATTTTAGCAGGACAGTGGAAACCTTACTTAATAGAACAATTTGAAGAGTTCTCAGAAGGTGAGCGTGACATGCCTAAGAAAATGGCAAAAAAATTCAAAAAATTATCAGATGATGATAAGAAAGCACTAATTGAGTATTATGCCAGTCAGCAGTAAATAATATTGTCACTATATGATATCCTGATTAAACCATAAGTATTCCTTATTCATTTTATATGAAGAATATAAAATTTTAAGATGAGATAGCATCCGTATGCTCTTATGGTTTAATCGGAGTCTCTACATCTACTATGTATGTAAGTGTGAACATTGTAGTAATATTTTCTAAATATCGTATAAAAACCAAGCAATAATTTTCTTTTGTACTATAAAGCATAGAGTAATAAACTATTATATCTAGGTTTTTTATGTTTTGCTGGCAAAGAATTAAAGCAGTTTGGTG
>JALWYT010000255.1 GCA_026992705.1 Thiotrichaceae bacterium | reverse complement strand
TCAAACCATTCAGTGCATCTCTTTTGATATTTTCGACACCTTATTAGCCCGCTGTATTGAGCCGCCAGAAGAAATACAGCGGGCGGTTGCTCATAAATTGGCGGAACACCTAGGCGGAAACTGGACAGCTGAAAAGCTATTCGCACTTCGCCAAATGATTGAGAAAAAATTGCGGCAACAATCTGTCGAGCAGGGGTTTGACCATGAATGTAATTTTGTTGAGCTATGCCATCTTTGGGCGGAAAAAATCCAGCAAAAACCTGATGCCAAGCTTGCCAAATTTATCCGCAAGACAGAATTTGAGCTAGAGAATGCTGCCTTATATGTCAAAGATGATGTGATTGATTTATTGCATGTCCTAAAAGAATTGCCCATTAAATTGATTGCCATTTCGGATATGTATTTGGACGGCAAATTTATCAACAAATTACTCTATGAGAAAAATCTTCTGGACTATTTTGATGCAGTTTATGTTTCCGCTGATAGCAAATTAGGCAAATACACGGGGCGTTTGTACCAGCATGTGCAAGCTGAGCAACAATTGCGGGCTCAGAATTGGATACATATCGGTGACAACCCTGTTTCAGATCGCCGAGAAGCTTGCAAGTTGGGAATTCAAGGCATTTGGTTGTATGAAAAAGCGGAGATTAAACGCCGCAAATGCCAAGCTTTATCTAGCAAAATGGCAAAGCGTGGCGGGCTTTGGAAAGGACGTTTTTTCTACGAGGCAATTGCACAACGCTTTGCTAAACAACAATACAATGCAAATTTTTTTTATCAATATGGCTTGCAGGTTTTAGGAGCCGCATTCAGTGCCTTCACGCAAGGATTATTGGAACGCCTTGCCCAAAAGCCTGTTGATAAAGTCTTTTTTCTCGCCCGTGATGGTTATTTATTCCACCAGCTTTTCAAAAACAGCCCTACAACGCTGGATTCTGACTATATTTATATGTCACGCCGTGTCATTACCGCCGCAGCAATGGCAGAAGGCTTGAGTCATGAACAGGCAATCGTGGCATTTTATAATCCCAAACAGCAAGGGCTTTATTCTGTCTTTAAGGTCTATGATTTGCCAGAAGATCGGCTTATGGGTTTGGCAAGACAACATGGTTTTGAGGATATAAAACAGCCCATTCAAGACTGGAATGACCGCCGCTTACAGCAATTTTTAGCCGATAAAACCGTGCAAAAAATCATCCGTGAGCATGGCGTAAAAGCCAGAACATTATTAGAAAAATACCTAGAGCAAATTGGTTTTTTTGATTGTCAGCGGGTCGCGTTTGTTGATATTGGCTGGAACGGCACTATTCAAAAATTTCTTAAACAAGCCTTTGGCTATCGTGATGATTTTCCTGTGTTATTTGGCTATTACTTTGCCTTTGTGCCGAAGTTATATCATGACTTTGGCGAGAATAATTTCTGCGAAGGCATCATCCATGACTCCCGCCGTGATAATGCTTGCGAACGCATTCCTGCCGAAGTAGAAGAAATCTTTGAGCAAGCCGCTCGTTCAGCCGAAGGCACAACACTGGCTTATCGCTGGGAGAATAATCAGGTTGTCCCCGTTCTTAAAGCTGATTCAGCTAAAGATCGCCAAGCAGAAATCCAGTGCAATCCTTGGGTAGCCGATATGCAAGCGGGGATTTTAGAACATTATCGCCATTATCAAGCGGTTCAAAAAATCACAGGCTATCAATCCGCTGAGGTTTTGTCTTATGTGCATGGCTTATTAGAACGGGCCATTGTTTACCCTAGCAAGCAGGAAACCCATCACCTAACGCAATTAGTGCATACCGAAGATTTTGGTCATGATGATATTTTAGATATTGGCAAAAAAGCCATTCGTATCAAAGACATACTACAGCCTATCAAGCTATTTAGAACCATTGAAATCACAGCGTGGCGATATGCTTTATTCGCCAATATTCCCACCTCGATTGCGAATTTTATGTTTCGTGTTTTGTTTTTACATGTGGTGAAAAAATAAAATGAAAAATCCCTTGATACAAAGCCCACTCAAGCTATTTGTTTACGCTACAGCCTTTCGCTTTTCATCAGGGCAAGGGCGTTGTTTTAGCCCGGGCATAAAAGCTATGTCGAAATACTATGTAGAACGGCTAAAACTCAAGCTCATTAATAAAGAAGCCTACAAATTTATTTTATTCAAATTAGGACGTTTCTAATGCCATATTTCAATACACAAAAAGACAAGGTTCAGATTTTATTATCCACCTATAACGGGGAAAAATGGCTGGATGATTTATTTACTTCATTATTCGAGCAAAGCTATCAAAACTGGCAGCTTATTGTTCGTGATGATGGCTCTTGCGACAAGACGATTGACATAGTAAAGCAGTGGCAGCAGCAATACCCTAATAAAATCAAGCTAATTAATGACGGCAAACACCTTGGCAGCAAACTAAGTTTTAATCAGCTTGTAGAGCAGGCAACGGCTCCTTATTTGATGTTTTGTGATCAGGATGATGTGTGGCATAAAACCAAGATTTATTTGCAAATGGATGTAATGAAAGAAAAGGAACGCATTCATAAAAAATCAACACCGATTTTGGTGCATTCCGATATGGAAATCGTGAATCAGCAACTAAAAAAACAACATTCATCTTTCTGGAAGCTTCGAGGGTTTAGACTGCAACAAGCAAAGCAAGATTATTTAGTGCAAAATGTGGTATCAGGCAATAGCTGTTTATTTAACCGAGCCGCCGCAGACTTAGCCTTCCCTATCGACCATCAAGCAATGGAACATGATCGCTGGTTGGCGTTATGTATTGCATGGTTTGGCGTGGTGCAGGCAGTGCATTTGCCATTGCTTAAATATCGACAGCATACGGATAATCAAATTGGTGCATTTGTTCACAAAACCAATATTAAAAAAAGCGTTAAGGCATGGAGCACACAAGCGGCTTATTTCCTACAACGCTATCATCAACAAATGCCCCCGCACGAACAAAAAACACTGCTTGCTTTAGCTAATTTATATAAAACAAACTGGCTAAAACGCCGCATCATTCTCATCAAAGAAAATATAAGAAAAAACGGGCTACTACCTAATTTGGCATTATTGTTAATGGCATGATAACGACTATGGCTAATTTATAGGCGGTAAGTGATTGATTATTCGGGATTAGCTACTATAGGGGCTTGGGGGAAAATAATGATAATAAAAAAACGCCGTGATGATGTCGCTGTCATCGTACTCACTCACAATGCAGGCGGGCTATGGACTCGCTGGATTCAAGGCATTAAACAACAAACAATCTTAGCAGGGAAATACCTCGTCATTGATTCATCATCAAGCGACCAAACAGTGGCAATTGCCAAGCAGGCAAAGCTTGATGTATTCAGCATCAACCCTGAAAATTTTTGCCATGGCGGCACTCGTCAGCTTGCGGCGGAACTTTGTCCTGATGCTAAGTTTCTGGTCTATCTTACACAAGATGCTATCCTCAGCCAGCCAGATTCCTTAGAAAAGCTACTCAAACACTTTGAAAATCCTGATATTGCTTTAGCCTATGGTCGCCATATTCCACGCAAAAATGCCAGTATACTGGAAAAATATGCCCGTAACTTCACCTACCCTGCGACTAGCTCAACACGAAGCCTTAAAGATGTAGAAAAACAAGGTTTTAAAGCCGCCTTTAGCTCAGATGTTTATGCTGCATACCGCGTATCTGCCCTGCGTAGTGTTGGTGGCTTTCCCAGAAAAATCATCGTCAGCGAAGATAGCTATGTCTCCGCCCGCCTACTACAAGCAGGCTGGAAAATACACTACGCTGCCGATAGCGAAGTCGAACACTCACACCAACACAGCCTACTACAGCTTTTCCATCGCTACTATGATATTGGCGTGTTCCAAGCCAGCGAACAACAACTATTCAACCGTATCGGCAAACCCGACTCCGAAGGAGCACGCTTCGTCAAATCTCAAATTCGCCACCTCAAACAACACAATAAATGGCTAATTCCTTACGCCCTAATACAAACACTCGTCAAATATATTGCCTACCAATCAGGCAAACGCTATGAAAAACTCCCAAACTGGCTAAACACAAAACTCAGTGCCCAAAAAGCCTACTGGAACAACAACGATATTTACAGCACCGTACCAATAAGCATGAACTGGGTATCGCTTGATACAAAAAGGATAGGAGTCGTCAGAAAAGTGCAAAAGACTGGAACTCATCCTAACTTAGTAAAGCTATAACAGTAGACTTTTGTGTTCTATTAGATGATGGTTATTTCATTCAGCATTAGATATTAATCACTTTTTTATTATAAAAGTTCTCAATTCTAAGGACAGTTAGATATCTAAAAGGTTTATCCTTTCATAATTCCCTTAAACCTGTTGCTTTGAA
>JALWYT010000254.1 GCA_026992705.1 Thiotrichaceae bacterium | reverse complement strand
GTTACGATGGTCTTACCTACATTGTAAGAATCCTCAGCTTTTGAAATAGGAGTCGCATAAAAACGAATAGCGGTGTGTTCAAACTTAATAATCGAGACAACCAAAGAATAATCCAAAATTAAATCATCAAAAATTTCGCCTGCAGTCGAACAACCTGCAATGACTGAGTTTGGGTATTTATTTTTTAACTCAATAAAAGGCTGATGATAATTTGCAAAAGAAGGTGCACCAAAAACAAGCACTAAAGTCTGTGGAGAGTCAATAGCAGGGAGTGGTATATTCCAACCAATATTTTTTCGATAGTTTGTTGTAACTACTTGCATTTATTTATCTCGTATTCTTTTTATATTATGATTAATTATTTTTATTAAAAAACCTTATCAAAATAATAAAAGCTGAGCAAATCATATTCATAAACGGTTTCTTCCGAATCATTGATAAATACTTTAGAATAAGTTGAATGGGGGGATAAAGAATCTTCTGATTAAGGTAGGTGAGTTTTTAGTATCAGTAAACTATTTATACTCTTGATCAGAAACGCCTAAAGGAACCCACGTAATTTGATCAATAAATGGGGGGGGGAACTCAATGAGCAGAATCGCTGCAATCCAGATGGCTTCGGGACCACAAGTTCAGGCGAACTTAATGGCTGCGGGGAAGCTAATAAAAAAGGCAGTAGAAGAGGGAGCAGAGTTAATCGTTCTTCCTGAAGGCTTTGCGATTATGGGGATACATGAGACAGATCGATTGGCTATTGCAGAAGAGGAAGGCAAGGGGGCTATTCAGGATTGGGCAAGTAGTCTTGCAAAGCAATACGGCGTTTGGTTAATTGCAGGTACTATCCCGCTGAAAACGGCTGATCCGAAGAAATCGACCGCATCATCTTTAGTTTATGATGCTCAAGGCAAACAAGTTGCTCGCTATGATAAAATCCATCTATTTGATGTTACTGTTGAAGAAAATGATGAAACCCATGTAGAGAGCGCCACAACGCAGGCGGGTGATAAACCTCTGGTCATTGATACCCCTGTTGGAAAAGTGGGTTTGGCGATTTGCTATGATTTACGCTTCCCCGAAATGTTTAGACAAATGGTGCGTGATGGTGCTGAAATTTTTGTAACTCCCTCTGCTTTTACTAAAGCTACAGGAAAAGCCCATTGGGAAATTTTGCTACGCACCCGTGCCATTGAAAATCTATGCTATGTTGTTGCCGCAAACCAAGGCGGTTATCATGTCAATGGTCGAGAAACCTATGGTCATAGTATGATTGTTGATCACTGGGGCAATGTGCATCGCCTTATTGAAAAAGGTACAGGTGTTATCAGCATGGATATTGATTTAAATGTCCTCAGTGCGACACGGAAAAACTTCCCTGTGCTAAAGCATTGTAAATCATGGACATTGTCGAAATAATATGCAAGCTGATCAGTGATTGATTCTTTGGAACGCTGTAAATACATCCCTGTAAGCTCTAAGACCTAAGCCTGAATAATCAATCACTGGTCAACTTTCTACAGTAGTTACAATAAAAAACAACTCCATCTAAAAAAGGAACAATATGAATACATTCGATTATGCTCAAGCCCATATTCTTGAGCCTTCTGGTCTTACCGAGTCGCATTTAGACCAAGTTTTTTCACAGTTGCTTTCAGCAAAAACTGATTTAGCCGATTTATATTTCCAATCTTCCCGTCAGGAGTCATGGGTATTAGAAGATAGTATTATAAAAACAGGTAGTTACAGCATAGAGCAAGGGGTAGGAGTACGCACGGTTATTGGTGAAAAAACAGGTTTTTCATATTCAGATGAAATTACTTTAGATGCTTTAATCGCCTCTGCCAAAGCCGCTAAAGCTATCGTTAAATCAGGGCAATCGAAGAAAGTACAAACATGGACAAAACAAAGCAATCATCATGCCATCAGCGGCATGGATAGCCCGCTACAATCCATGCCCGAAGAAGAAAAAATCGCCTTACTGCGAACGGCTGATAAGGAAGCAAGAGCTGCAAGCCCTTATGTTAAACAAGTCACCGCAAGCCTTAATGGTACTTATGAGGTGATTTTAATTGCAGATCATCAAGGACGTTTAGCGGCAGATGTTCGCCCATTAATTCGTATGAATGTGAGTGTGATTGTTGAAAAAGATGGTAAAACCGAAAGTGCAGGAACAGGCGGGGGTGGTCGCTTAAATTTTGATTATTTTATCGAAAAAGAGCGGGTCAAAGGCTATGCTCGTGAAGCGGTTAGACAAGCCTTAGTCAATGTTGATGCTATCGCTGCTCCTGCAGGTAGTATGCCTGTTGTGCTTGGTTCAGGTTGGCCTGGCGTATTGCTACATGAAGCAGTCGGGCATGGCTTAGAAGGGGATTTTAATCGCAAAGGCACATCCGCTTTTAGTGGACGCATCGGTGAGCAGGTCGCCTCAAAAGGGGTAACGGTTGTTGATAATGGCACGATGGATAAGCGTCGTGGCTCCTTAAGTATTGATGATGAAGGTACGGATACTCAAAACACGGTACTTATTGAAGATGGCATCCTCAAAGGCTATATGATGGACAAGCTCAATGCACGGCTAATGGGTGTGGATTCCACAGGCAATGGTCGCCGTGAGTCCTATTCGCATATTCCAATGCCTCGCATGACTAATACTTATATGCTAGCAGGTGATAAAGACCCTGAGGAAATTATCGCCTCGGTTGATAAAGGCTTATATGCGGCGAATTTCGGTGGCGGGCAGGTTGATATTACCTCAGGCAAGTTTGTGTTTTCTGCCTCAGAAGCTTATTTGATTGAAAAGGGTAAAATCCAGCAAGCGGTCAAGGGAGCGACTTTAATCGGTAATGGTCCTGAAGTAATGAATAAAATCAGTATGATAGGCTCGGATTTGGCGTTGGATACAGGTGTTGGCATGTGTGGTAAAGCAGGGCAAACTGTGCCTGTTGGTGTTGGGCAACCCACCTTGAAAATTGATGATTTAACCGTAGGAGGGACTGCCTAATGCTTGATATCAAACAAACCGAAAACCAATTAAAAAATCTGGCAGAAGACGTACTAAAAAAAGCCAAATCCAAAGGCGTAACGGCTGCTGAATTGAATATACGCAAAGGCGAGGGCATGTCCACTGAAGTCCGTATGAGTGAGGTTGAAACGCTGGAATACAATCGTGATCAGAGTTTGAGCATCACAGTTTATTTTGACAAACGACGTGGCTCTGCCAGCACCGCTGATTTATCCGAAAAAGCGATTGAAGATAGCTTGGATGCAGCCTGCCGTATTGCAAAATACACCTCCGAAGATGAATTTTCTGGTTTAGCCGATGCAGACTTAATGGCAAGCGATATTCCAAACCTTGATCTTTACCACCCTTGGGAAATTGACGCTGAAGAAGCCATACAACTAGCGATTGCATGTGAGTCTGCTGCTTTAAATGCCGATGAAAAAATCACTAACTCGGATGGTGCATCAGTGAATACTTACTCAGGCACGAGTATTTATGCCAACTCACATGGTTTTATTGGCAGTCAAGCTTCCAGCCGACATCATCTATACTCATCGGTAATTGCAGGGCAGGGCGACTCAATGGTTACAGATGCTTGGTATGATGTTAGCCGAACGACTAGCCAACTCGATTCACCCGAAAGTATCGGAAAAACCGCTGCTGAGCGAACTTTAAAGCGATTAGATGCCAGAAAATTAGCAACACAAGAGGCTCCTGTGCTTTATGATGCACAAATGGCAACTAGCCTAATCAGCCATTTTGTAGGTGCGATTTCAGGACGCTCACAATACCAAAAAGCCAGCTTTTTATTAGGTGCTTTAGGTGAAACCATCTTCCCAGATTTTGTTCATCTCTATGAAAGACCTTATCTAGCACAGGCTTTAGGCAGTAGTGCTTATGATAACGAAGGTGTTGCAACCCGTGAGCAGGATTTTGTCAAAGATGGCGTTGTCACAAATTATCTGCTCGGTAGCTATGCTGCTCGCAAACTTGGCATGGAAACCACAGCTAATGCAGGCGGAGCACATAATTTAATACTAGACTCAACAGGGCAAAACTTTGCAGAGCTACTCGCTCAGATGGATAAAGGTTTTCTCGTGACCGAATTAATGGGAAGCAGTGTAAATATGGTAACAGGCAACTACTCACGCGGAGCCGCAGGCTTCTGGATAGAAAATGGCGAAATTCAATATGCTGTACAAGAAGTTACCATCGCAGGCAATTTAAACGATATGTACCAACAAATTATCGCCATTGGTAATGATATAAACACCCGTAGTTCAATCCGCACAGGTTCAATTTTAATTGAAAAAATGATGATTGCGGGGAGTTAGCGATGGGATCGTTACAATTTTTCAAGCAATAAAGACACTTAAATTATGGAC
>JALWYT010000253.1 GCA_026992705.1 Thiotrichaceae bacterium | reverse complement strand
TTGTCGACAACAGTCCATGAGCTAGCGGCTTTGGGGTTGTCGGGAGTCTTTTTGACTTTATCCGATAAGCCACCGGGTACATCACCTGGGTGTTGGATATTGACAAACAGTGTTTTCATATCAGGCGACATCATGGTTCCTGTGATTTCTGCTCCGATAGGCCCTGTTAAAAAGCGGCGGACTTCTTTTGTGTTTGGATCAGCAACAAGCATTTGATTATTGCCAAAAGCTTCGTGTATTCCTGTATTTTGGGCATAGCCTGATAAGTCGGTTTGAATCCATACTGCTCCGCGTGGGTCGATAAATAGCCCATCGGGTGAGGAAAAAATATCGCCTTTGATATTACCTTTTAGGTTATCTTGTTCACTATTGGGGTCGCCTGCGAGAATAAAAATATCCCAATTGAAAAATGAAGCGTGTGGATCATTATTCTGCTCTTGCCATGAAATAATATGCCCGTGTTCGTTGTGTGGGCGAGGGCAGACTTTTGTGGTTTCTTTACGTCGAGTATTGTTCGTGAGCGTGCAATAGATGCGTTTAGTATTTTGGTTGACTGCAATCCACTCAGGGCGATCCATTGGTGTCGCTCCTGCAACCTTGGCGGCAAGGCGGGTTTTGATTAATACTTCGGCTTGATCAGCAAAACCGTTTTTGGCAGTTAAATTATTTTGCCCATGCACCAGTGGAATCCAAATGCCTGTACCATCATCCTTAAATTTCGCAGTGTAAAGTGTGCCAGATTCTAATAAATCGCGGTTAGTTGCTTGTTTATCGGGGTTATAGCTTTTGCTAGGGACAAATTTATAAATATATTCAAAGCGGGAATCATCCCCCATATAAAAGGCGATTTTGTTGCCATTTATCATGTGGGCACAGTTTTCATGACGAATACGCCCAAGTGCGGTGTGCTTTTTTGGTGTGCTATCGGGGTCGTAAGGGTCAATTTCGACCACCCAACCAAAGCGATTCGGCTCATGGGGTTCGTGTTTTACATTGAAGCGGTCATAGTGCTTTTCCCAGCCATACATACTTTTGCTGCGGATGCCATAGCGTTTGTGTAATTCATTTAATTCATCGCTAAGCCCTGCATCCTCATCACGTCCGCCAAAGATAATCTGAAAATTTTCTTCGCAGGTAAGATAAGTTCCCCAAGGGGTAAAGCCATTGGCACAGTTATTGTTCATACCGAGCGGGTTCATGCCTTCGGGGTCGTAGGAGGTTTTTAATAAATCATGCCCTGCGGCAGTGCCTGTAAATTTCATCGGTGTCGCAGAGGTGATACGGCGGGCGTATTGGGTATCTTTTTTGAGTTGCCACTTTCCCTGTATTTTTTCGATTTCAACAATAGAGGCTCCGTGTGCAGCAATTTCTTTATCGGTTTTTTCTTTGCTGTAAGTGTCGGGATTATCGGCTAGACCGCCATCTGTGTGCAATAAGGTCGGGTCGATATATTCATGATTGACAGCAAGTAAGCCATGATCCGAATTCTCAGAACCTTTAGGCAGCGGGAAGAAGTGCATACCGTCATGGTGCATACCTGATTGCATTGCCTGTTCTGCAGCAGTATTGCTGGCATCAGGCTTGAATTTAGCAACCCCCGCTTTAATAGGCTCACCCCAAGGGTATAACACCTGTGCAGTATAACCTTCTGGCACGACTACGCTATCTTTGAGCTTGGCAACGGGAATGGGCTTGAAGGTTAATGTATCAAATAGGGATGAAAGTGTTTTCTGGCTGACTTGGGTGGTGCTGTCTGCAAAGACTGACCCAGCAAACATCGCACCAATGGCTAGGCTTAAACCGCCTTTTAGTAGCTGCCGACGTGATAATCGACGCTGCAATATATCATCAAATGTTGTGATTTCTTTGTTTAAAGCGGCAGTATTTTGAGGGATTTCGTCTTTATCATTTTTCATTTTTTATCATATCCTGTTTTTGTTATGGTCATATTGATTTTAGGCTCAATAGTTATTGATATGATTGTAGTGCAAAACAGGATACATTGATAATAATGTGCTGTTTTGTATATTAAGAAAAATGTAGGCACAAAAAATCCCCTAACTTAATACATTCGGGGCAGGGGATTTTTGTATTTGTATTGATAACTACGTCTTAAACTTTTTCTTTGATACGAGCAGCTTTACCTGTACGACCACGCAGATAGTAAAGTTTAGCACGGCGTACATCACCGCGACGCTTGACTGTAATGCTGTCGATTAATGCACTGTATGTCATAAAGACACGTTCAACGCCTTCGCCGTATGAAATTTTGCGTACTGTAAATGAAGAGTTAAGCCCACGGTTACGCTTAGCAATGACAACACCTTCAAATGCCTGCAAACGCTCAGTTTTACCTTCTCTTACTTTTACTTGAACAACAACCGTGTCACCAGGAGCGAAGTCAGGAATATTCTTTCCTTGCATTTGCTCTTGTTCAATTTCCTGAATAATCGTGCTCATATCATCACCTTTTAATCTTCTCGCTCTTCGTTTGAAGAGGATTTTAAATAATCACTAAGAAGCTTTTTGTCTTCTTCGCTTAATTCTAGTTTTTGCAACAAGTCGGGGCGACGCTGTTTTGTTCGTCCCAAGGCTTGCTGCCTTCTCCACTTTGCAATTTCTGCATGATTGCCACTTTTTAACACATCGGGGATGCCTAAATTTTCTACCCTTTCAGGTCGTGTATAGTGAGGGCAATCTAATAAACCGTCTGTAAATGAATCCTGCTCGGCAGAATCTTCGTGCCCTAAGACATTAGGCAATAATCGACTCAGCACATCAATCACTATCATTGCAGCGAGTTCACCACCGCTGAGTACATAATCACCAATTGACCATTCTTCATCAACTGCAATATCAATGACTCGCTCATCAATACCTTCGTAGCGACCACAAAGCAGGATTAAGTTTTCTTGCTGTGCAAATCGCTGTACCGCAGATTGTGTAAGTGGTTTACCTTGCGGACTCAGATAAATAACCTTAGCCGTTGAGTGTTGTTTGACAGCCTTTACGGTATCTAACAAGCAGTCTGCTTTCATGACCATTCCTGGTCCACCGCCATAAGGTCGACCATCAACCGTGCGATGTTTATCTGTGGTGTAATCACGCGGATTCCAACAATGTAGCTCTATTGCATTTTGCTCTACAGCTCTACGCGGTATGCCAGATTTTACAACAGAGTCAACCAGCTCAGGAAACAGGGTGATAACATCGAAGCGGAAGCTCATTAAAAATCAGGATCCCAGTCAACGATGATAAGCGATGTTGTTAAATCGACTGATTTAATCACATCATCCATAATAAACGGGATTAAACATTCTGTTCCATCCTGTTTTTTTACCATCAATACATCATTTGCACCTGTGGCAAAAACATAATCAACTTGACCGATTTCAACCCCTTCTATTGTATTGACCTGTAAGTTTTCTAAGTCTGCCCAATAATACTCACCTTCTGGTAAGCTAGGTAACTGCTCTGGTTTTACCGCAATTTCTAAGCCAATTAGCGTTTCAGCTTGATTGCGGTCATTTATATTTTCTAACTGTGCAATCACAGTTTTTGCCTGCTTTTTGCCATTCTTTAACTTGATTGGTGTCCAATCATCTCTTTGCTTGATGTACCAAGGTGAGTAATTAACAATACCCTCCTGCGGTTCAGTATGCGAATAAACCTTCACCCAGCCTTTTACACCAAAGACTCCAGAGATTTTGCCTAGTGTGATAAATTCAGCACTTGTAGACATTCAAGTAATAATTAGGCTGCTTGCTGCTTAGAAGCAGCTGCTTTAGCGGCTTCTTTAATTAAAGCTTTTACGCGGTCAGTTGGCTTTGCACCTTGTGACTGCCAATATTCTACGCGATCTGTTTCAACTTTTAAGCGAACTTCCTGTCCACGAGCCATTGGGTTAAAGTAACCAATACGTTCAATATAGCCACTATCACGTGGCTTACGCTCATCGCTTACTACGATATGATAAAAAGGGCGTTTTTTAGAACCACCTCTTGCTAAACGGATTTTGACCATTGATCAAACACCTATAAAAACTTGTATTTAATAAATAATTTTATTTAGCTGACAAGATAACCTTACACTAAATAAAGCAAACGTGTGATTATAAGTAAAAGTCAGTGGTTTTCAATAGATAAAAAATAAATTTATTCATTTGTTGACTATCTATGTTTTTATGACGTACTTAGTGATAGATTAAAGTCACCTAATATTCTAACTTTGATCATGACATCATATAAGTAGGGCATATACCTATGGTAGTAAAAACAAACAATTTCATCGAACCACTAAAGCAGCAAGTCAGAATGGTGGGGGATTTGCTTGGGCAGGTTATTAAAGAGCAAGAAGGAAAAGAACTATTTGATATTGTTGAGCAACTTCGCCGAGGCTTTATTGATTTACGTATTCAGGAGGATGCTGATAAACGTCGGCAACTTATGCAGCTTATTGAAGGTTTAACTGACAGGCAATTATTAACAGTTATTCGTGCTTTTAATACATTTTATTCACTTTCTAATATTGTTGAAGAAGATAATCTACATCGTAATCGTCGCAAGCAATTTAATAAAGGAGGAGAGTCACTTTGGAATGGCTCTTTTCTTAAGACTGTACGAGATATGCACCAAGAAGGTGTGACGGAAGAGCAGTTACAAACGATTGTTAATCACATGAAATATATTCCTGTGTTTACTGCACATCCAACAGAAGCTCGCCGCAAAACACTGATGAATTTGCAACGTAATATCTTCTTAATTATTGATCAGCTACAGAACCCTACGCTTATTGAGGAAAAGCGTGACTCTTTAATGCGACAACTGAAATCAAAAATTCAATTACTTTGGCGAACCAATGAAGTAAGAACTTTCAAGCCAAACGTAATTGATGAGGTTAATTATGGTCTGTATTACTTCAAAGAAAGTCTATTTGATGCAATCCCAATGGTGTATCGCTATTTTGAGCGTGCTATTCGCAAAACCTATGGACTCAATAGTAAAATACAGATACCCAGCTTTTTACGTTTTGGCTCATGGATTGGCGGAGACCGTGACGGCAACCCCTTTGTTACGTCCGATATTACTCGCCATGCAATCCGCTTGCATATGCGAGAAGCCTTATCCGTTTACATTGACAAAACCAAAAAGCTAGAAGGGTCATTGACTCATTCGTGTGCTTTTATCACAATATCACCTGAATTTTCCGCACACTTAGATAAACTAAAAAAATTATACTTAAAGCAAGCGTTTAAAAATAGATCTGCTAAGTTTGAAGATGAACCTTATCGTCAAGCTTTGAGCATTATTTTATATCGTTTAAAAGAAACACTAAGAACCATCAAAAAGCATATTGAAGGTAAGCCTTATAAAAAAGCAGGGACTGATAGCTACCTAAATTCAACTGAATTCTTAAATGACCTAAAACTCATTAAAAGCTCACTAAAGTTTCATGGTGATCATGATATAGCTAGTCGCGGCATAAAAGACCTTATTCGCCTTGTTGAAACCTGTGGATTTAGTTTATATCGATTAGATATTCGTCAAGAATCAACCGAGCATAGCAATGCGGTTAATGAAATTATACAACAATTTAACCCTAATATTGATTATCTTGCACTTAATGAAAAGCAACGTTTGAATTTATTAAGCGAATTAATCGAGCGACCTAATTTACCTAAGCCTAACACTGACTTTTTATCTGAACGTGCAACGGAAATACTGGATGTATTTAATGTTATGATAGAAATGCGAGAAGAAGCCGGTGAAGATGTGTTTGGTACTTATGTAATTTCCATGACGCATACCGCAAGTCATGTGATGGAGGTTATGTTTCTTGCTAAACTCGCAGGTTTAGCAGGTTATGATAAAAACAATCAAGCCTTTTGCAGCATTTCTATTTCACCTTTATTTGAAACCATTGAAGACTTGCAGCACATTGAACCTGTATTGACACAGTTATTTGAAAATAAAACGTATCGTAAATTATTGTCATTAACAGGTGATTTACAGGAAGTAATGCTGGGTTATTCGGACTCTTGTAAAGATGGCGGCATATTGGCATCCAACTGGAATCTTTATCAAGCTCAAACGCAGGTTATTGAATTAACAAGTAAATATAATATAGAGTGTCGTTTATTCCATGGGCGAGGTGGTACCATTGGTCGTGGTGGTGGACCAACGCATAATGCTATTATTTCTCAGCCAGAAGGTACGGTACATGGTCAAATTAAATTTACTGAACAGGGTGAAGTGCTTTCTAATAAATATGCCAATGAAGAAACTGCAATTTATGAACTAAGCATGGGAGCAACTGGCTTGCTCAAGGCAAGTCAATGTTTGATTAAAGAAAATACCTTGCATAATGATAAATTCTTAGCGACAATGGCAGAACTTGCTCAAACAGGTGAAGCGGTTTATCGTGATTTAACAGAAAATACCACAGGCTTCCTCGATTACTTCTATGAAATCACCCCTGTTCAAGAAATCGGACAACTCAATATCGGTTCTCGTCCATCGCATCGGAATACGGGTGATCGCTCAAAAGCTTCACTGCGAGCTATTCCTTGGGTGTTTGGTTGGGCACAAGCAAGACACACCTTACCTGCTTGGTATGGTATTGGTTCTGCTATTGAAACCTTTCGAGCAAAAAATCCTGGCACGGCAGATCAATTATTAAAGCAGATGTACAAGGAGTGGAAAACATTTCAAGCTTTATTGAGTAATGTGCAAATGGCATTGTTCAAAGCCCAAATGAATATTGCTAAAGAGTACGCCAAACTCATGCCTAATCAGGAACTTGCAAACTCCATCTTCAATAAGATTAAAGCTGAGTTTGAACTCACTAAACACGCTATTTTGAATATTGCTGGAATAAAGACATTAATAGAAGATGATCCATTGCTACAGTATTCTATGTCACGCCGTGACCCGAATCTTGACCCATTGAACCATATTCAAATCACCTTGATTCGCCGTCATCGTCAAGAAGAAAGCAATGAAGAATGGCTAAACTTGCTACTGCGTACGATTAACGCCATTGCCAGTGGAATGCGTAATACAGGATAGGCTTGCATGAACAAGGAGAAACGCTACGAAATATTTCGACGTTTGCGAGAGGAAAACCCAAATCCACAAACAGAGCTAAATTATAACTCGACTTTTGAGTTGCTGGTTGCGGTTATGCTATCCGCTCAAGCAACGGATAAGGGTGTCAACAAAGCAACGGCGAAATTATTTCCTGTTGCCAATACGCCAGAAGCGATTTATGCACTCGGTGAAGAAGGACTTAAAGAATATATAAAAACCATTGGCTTATATAACAGCAAAGCGGCTAATATTATTAAGACCTGTAAAATCTTAATCGACGAGCATAATTCACAAGTCCCTGATACGAGGAAAGAACTGGAAGCACTACCCGGTGTTGGGCGAAAAACAGCCAATGTAGTACTCAATACCGCCTTCCGACAGATGGCAATGGCGGTTGATACCCATATTTTCCGCGTTGCCAACCGAACGGGAATCGCCAAAGGGAAAAATGTATTAGAAGTAGAAAAAGCCCTAATGCGACACGTTCCTAAAGCGTTTCTTCTCGATGCTCATCATTGGCTTATCTTGCATGGTCGTTACATCTGCGTTGCCCGCAAACCTAAATGTGTGGCTTGTATTATTTCTGATCTTTGTGACTTTAAAGAAAAAACAGATTAAAACAGCGTGGTATACTTAAGTAGGAGAGCAAATAATAGATAGGGAGCAAACGCAACAATGCCATCTACCGCAGAACAACTCGATATAAGCCCTGAAGACTATTTAGCAGGTGAAAAGCTAGCAGATATACGCCATGAATATATTAATGGTGACGTTTATGCAATGGCAGGAGCAGGAGATGCTCATGTAAAAGCCGCTTTGAATATCGCATCCTTATTAAAAAATCATACTCGAGGCTCAGGGTGTAGCACTTATATGTTGGATATGAAAGTCAAAGCTGCTGATGAAAATGCTTTCTTTTATCCTGATGTTATGGTCTGCTGCGAAGATTCAGACAAACAACAAAATTATGTTAAGCAGCATCCGCTTATTATTATCGAAGTTTTATCCTCTAGTACGGAAGCATTTGATCGCGGGAAAAAGTTTGCTTATTATAGAAAAAATCAATAGTTTAAGAGAATATGCATTGCTTAATCCTACGCAATATCAGATCGATATTTTTCGTTTAAATGATAACGCTCGCTGGGAGCTATTTAGCCTTAAATGATGCTAAGGCAATATTCACTCTTGAGAGCTTGGGTTTTGAGTGTGACGTGCAAGATATTTATGATGATATTGACTTTACCGCTACATACATTGATTAAGGAAGCTCTGATCAAGTCATGAGCGGTTTTCTCGATGCTATGTGCCCAGCTTTTGCCTAAAAATCTCACCAATAGAGCAACTATATGTTTTCAAACAACCGCGACGAACTTCGCCAATTTTATTTTGATAGCTGGCAGAAATTTAAAAACAATACTGAATTAATGCCATTAGAGCAGCAAATTGTGGCTGTTATTAAAGAACATCCAGAATATCATGAGCTATTAGAAAATAAAGAGAAGGTATTATCACAGGACTATCTGCCTGAAATGGGTGACACCAATCCGTTTCTACATATGGGAATGCATATCGGTTTACAGGAACAAATTAGTACAAATCGCCCTAATGGAATAAGAGAACTTTACCATGCTCTTATAGTCCAAATGGGCGTTCACAATGCAGAGCATGAGATGATGGACTGTCTTGCCAAAGCTATTTGGGCAGCACAGAGAAATAATGTTGCCCCTGATGACTCTGCTTATTTAAACTGCCTACAGAAAAAATTAGGAAAACAAAAATGAAATTAAAATCACTAGTATTAAGCTCTTCTCTTATTGTACTACTGAGTACCAGCTTAGTGGGTTGTGCCTCTGCTCCATCAAGTGGTACTTATGAAACTCGTCAAGCAGGTACATTACAAAATGTAAAATACGGGACTGTCACGAGTATTCGCAATATTATGATTGAAAATCCAAGCTCTGATGTTGGAACAGGGGCAGGTGCAATCATTGGCGGAGTAGCGGGTAGCGAAGTCGGCGGTGGTAAAGGGCGTATTGTTGGTACAGTGCTTGGCAGTGTACTCGGTGGCATTGCAGGTTCGAATATTGATAAAAGTGTGCAAAGAAAGCCAGGAATTGAAATTACTGTCAGATTACGCGATGGCAATACTGTTGCAATTTCCCAGCTTGCTGATGAACGTTTCCGTGTTGGTGATAACGTAAAAGTTATCGTTGGCAATGGACATGCGAGAGTAACGCATTAATATTCAAAAAATATTGATTGCAAAGAAAGTATAATCAAATAAAAGGCTACAGCCTGAGCAAAGTTAAAGTGAAGGCTGTAGTCATATAAATGTAAATGTGAGTATCGTATTGTTTTTGTTATTTAACAATACACTCCGCTAACTTCTTTTCTCTAAACTTCGCCTCACGTTCAGTCGCGTAAGCACTAGTTCTCATGCACCATTTGAGCTGTTCGGGTTCGTTTTTGCTCCATTGTTTAGATTCGCCATAGCTATTGGCTTTATATCCGCATTTATGTTGGGTGCTGCAACCGATTTTAGGGTAAAAACGTAACTACTTAGTTTATGCTAATGTTGTTTGGGTGCAATATTAGCAAAAACTGAATACCTGCTGATTGTACTGAATAGTTACTGATTAATCGAGTATGAATCAAATGAAAAAATAAGTAGGAATGCACAATTAGCGATATGCCTTCGATGATCAGGAAAACAACACTACCCGTAGCCTGCACGGAGCTTTACGGAGTGCAGGTTTTTTACTGCACGCGAGCCACAGAATAGCCAAACTCTAACATTGGCACAAAAATTGCTTAATGAATAACACAGATAATAATCGAAGAGAGTTTCTATGTTATTCGGACGTAGCAAAAAAAATCCTGTCAAAATTGTAGATAAAAAAGTTAAAGAGTGGAAGTATGCGGCTTGTGGGTATTGCTCTACGGGCTGTTCCATTGAGGTTGGTTTTAATGAGGAGGGAAAAGCGGTTTCCTCGCGTGGTGTCGCAGATGCAGATGTTAATCGCGGTAAATTGTGCTTGAAGGGAATTTTTGAGCATGAGTTATTTGATTCTGCCGGGCGTGGTACCGTGCCGTTGATTCGTGAGCATTGGCATGATGAATGGAAACGCACCACTTGGGACACTGTGCTGGATAAAACCCACGATGAGATTGTGCGTATTCAGGAGAAATACGGGCGTGATTCGTTTGCAATAATTTCAACCGGGCAAATGTTGACCGAGGAGTTTTATACGCTTGGTAAACTCACTCGTGGTTTAATCGGTACGAATAATTATGATGGCAATACCACGCTTTGTATGGCATCGGCTGTATCGGGCTATAAGCGTTCTTTTGGTTCGGATGGCCCACCGGGTTGTTATGAGGATTTTGAGCATACGGATTGCCTAATTGCATGGGGTTCTAACTTGCCTGAGCAGCATCCTATTATTTATTGGCGGATGAAAGAAGCTCAGGAAAAGCGAAATTTTCCACTTATTGTTGTAGATCCTCGTGTGACGATGTTAGCTCAAAGTGCAGATATGCACCTTGCCATTACACCAGGCACTGATGTGGTGCTACAAAATGCTATGATGTATGTGATTTTGGATGAGGGCTTGGAAGATAAGGCATATATCGAGGCAAACACCAATGGCATTGAGGCATTACGAGCAGAGGTTGCTAATTATGATCCTGTGATTGCACAGAAAATATGTGGAATAGATGAGGATACAATTCGCAATGTTGCCCGTTTATTTGCTAAATCCCCTGCTGCAATGCAAATCTGGACAATGGGTATCAACCAGTCCACGCATGGTTCTGATGGGGTTGTCGGTATTAATAATCTTGCACTATTAACGGGCAATATTGGTAAGCCTGGTGGCACATCGTTATCCATCACGGGACAATGCAATGCGATGGGAACACGTGAATGGTCATCTTGTTCGGGCTTACCAAATTTTCGTTATTTAGAAAATGAACAAGATCGCATCGACATGGCAAAGTTTTGGAATGTTGATTTAGACTTTTTCCCGACTAAACGCGGCATGTTTCAAACGGATATTTATGCGGCGATTGAAACAGGGCAAATCAAAGGTTTATGGCTGATTGCGACAAATCCAATGTCGTCGTTGCCGAATACCGCTCGCATCCGCAAAGCAATGGAAAAGCTGGAGTTTTGTGCTGTACAAGATTGTTATCAAGACTCTGAAAGTGCTCAATATGCCCATGTTTATATGCCAGCGGGTACTTGGGCAGAAAAAGATGGTGTTATGACTAATACTGAACGTCGTATTAATCGTGTCACACCGTTGATGCAACCACCTGGTGAAGCAAAGCCTGATTTGTGGATATTTAACCGCATGGCTGAACGCTTTAATAAAGAGGGTAAGGTTAATTTCCCTGAAAAGGCGAGTGATATTTTCTTAGAAATGGGAAAGTTATCAAAAGGTCGTTTGGCAGATATTTCTGGCATGAACCACGAATTAATCGAAAAGAGTCGCGGTATTCAATGGCCATATAGCGAGGAACAAGCCGAAGCAGGGGAGGCTCCACCTAAAGGCGGTGTGCGTCTTTATACAGAAACCGCTAGTTTTAGATTTCCTGATGGCAAGGCTAAGTTAATTCCTCTGCCGTTTATTGATAATAATGAAGTGCCTGATGAAAAATTCCCATTCTGGCTGAATACAGGGCGTTTGATCGAACATTGGCACGGACGCACTAAAACAGGGAAAATTGGTAATAACAATAAATACAGCCCGATTCCATTTATTGAAATCAATCCCGATGCTGCCCGTGAGCTAGGCATCCAGCGTGGTGATTATGTGCGTTTAGTTTCGCGTCGAGGTGATGCTATTGCAATGGCTACTCCAACACAGCGTGTTGCTAAAAATATGGTATTTCTACCATTTCATTTCCATGACTGTGCAAATCGTTTAACCCTTGGCTTGCTTGATCCGCATTCACGACAGCCTGCTTATAAGCAAAGTGCTGTACGTATTGAACGTATTGAAGATCAACAAGCAGCAGCGAAGTTAAGTATGGAAATGCGGAAGTTTTAGGAGAAATATCATGATTCAAGTACGCAAAAATGAACCTAAATATGCGTTGTTACGCAAGCAAGCGAGCAAAGAATATAACCAATATGGAACCCCCATTATAACCGCTGCCGAGGGTGATAAATTACGCCAACAAGGATTTATTATTAATGATGAAGAGCAGCCTACTGAAAACCCTGACCGCTATAAACAGCATGGTTTTTATTTTAATGCTGACAATTGTATCGGTTGCCATGCCTGTGAAGCGGCATGTAGTGAAAAGAATGATAACCCTGCTCATATAGCTTTCCGTTCGGTTGGTTTTATCGAAGGCGGGACGTATCCAAACTATCAGCGAATTAATATCTCAATGGCGTGTAACCATTGCGATAATCCTGTCTGCTTAAAAGGCTGCCCAACGCGAGCTTATACGAAATTTGCTGAATACGGAGCGGTGCTACAAGATCCTGATATTTGTTTTGGTTGTGGCTATTGTACATGGGTTTGCCCCTATAATGCTCCACAACTTGATCCCGTAAAAGGTCAGGTTACTAAATGCAATATGTGTGTTGATCGCCTAGAAGTGGGTTTAAAGCCTGCTTGTGCTGCTGCTTGTTTAGGCAATGCCTTAGATTTTGGTGTAGTGGAAAATACGCCTGAAAATCGCACGCAAACCAAAACAGATATTCCCGGCTTTCCACGTACGGATATTACCCATCCTAATATTCGCTTCCAACAAACACGTACAACTCAGCGTGAAATGGTACGGGTTGATAATATGCCCGTGAAATACCATAAAGATGATGCAACAGGAAAATTCAAGCCTGAATTAGATCCAAAACATGGCTTTAAACGCGAGTGGAATCTAAAAAAATTATTAGGTTCACATGAAAGTGCACACGTTGCGTTTACCCTGAGTATTCAAGCAGTTATGGGAGCATTTTTAATGCTCACAATAGGTGCTTGGACGCTATTTCCATCAATCGCTGAGTTCAAAGCGAGTTCTGCCTTATTGCCATTGCTTGGCATTATGGTCGTACTCAGTGGCATCGGCTTATTCAAGCTCAATATGCATTTAGGCAAGCCACATCGTTTTTATCGTGGTTTTTATAATTTACGTATGTCACCCGTCAGTCGAGAAATTGCAGGAGTGACAGCATTTTTTATGGGCTTAATTGGCTATAGCTTTTTTACCTTATTTGATAATAGCCTTTCTCACTTCTTGCAAATTGCCTCTGCCTTTCTTGCTATTATAGGTATTGGTGTAGGCGGCTACTTTATGTATAAGCTTTACCGCATTCCCGTTCGTCCCTATTGGGATCATTGGCACACAGCAGCTACATTTATCGGTACGGGACTTAGTTTGGGGAGCTTATTGATTGCTGTTATTGCCTTAATCTTTGGGGCAATGACGAGTCATTTGGCAAGCGTGTTAAGTGCGATGGTTGCTCTAGGCTTGGCAATTGAGGGTATAGGGCTATTAGTTCATGCTAAGGATTTAAAACCTGCAACTAGCGAAGGAGCGGCTTCTTTTTATGAGCAATCAACGACTTATGGTTATCCTTATTGGCTGAGAAATGGCTTATTAGCTATTAGTTTGGTATTGGCGATTGGTATGGCCGTTACATCAAGCAGCAGTGCTATCGGCTTTATCTTGCTAAGTGTGATGGTTTTAACGATGGCAATTATTGGACGCTCATTGTTCTATGTATTGGTTATCCCAACCACTATGCCGGGTGCATTCTTCTGGAAAAACAAAGGCTTTATCGAACACGCCCGTGAGGTTGGTTTAGCTGATATGCCACAACTTGGTGTTGCATATGAAAAGCATCATAAATTCAATATCGAAGCATTAATGCAAACCATAAAAGAGACAACGGCTAAAGAAGCATTAGCTCAGTTTAAGCGTGTATTTACTGGATAAAAATATACAAGGTGGTAAGGTAAGTGATTAATTATTTGGGGTCTTGTAAATATATCTACGTAAGCTCTTAGGTAGCTTTCCTGCTGCCTACCTAAGCTTGAATAATCAATTACTTACCACTGTTACGATAAAAGGAGATAAACAATGAAAGAAACAGGAATGAGAGTACCCGTTGATATTCCATTAGAGCGTTGCTCTGATGGCTATTTGCAAAACCCTGAGGAATGGAATGAAGAAATAGCCAAGCTACTTGCCTCTGAATGGAAAGGTTTTGAGTTTAATGATGATGAGCATCTACCGATGCTTTATTTCATTCGTGAACA
>JALWYT010000252.1 GCA_026992705.1 Thiotrichaceae bacterium | reverse complement strand
TCTCTGGCTTTTATATCACCTCGTGAATCGGTATAAGCAAAGGCAGCGGAGCTAGCGGCTGTGTCATTGACGATATTTTTTATCCACTCAGGGATGGATTCACCGGCAGTAATTGGATCACCAATATTTTCCCAAATCATGGAAAAGTGACCTAATTTTTCTAATTGTTTGCCAATTTCTACTACTTCACGAATGGGGTAGCGAAGCAAATCATTATTTGCACGTAATAAATTTTGTCTCACGGTCGTAAACTTTTATGGTTATTTAAAAATTAAGATAGTAACAAAGATTTTATCTTTACAATATACCATGTTAGTTTCTATAATCGCCCGCTTATGTTGAATCGCTTACCTATAGAAGTTAATCCATATTATTTGATTGAGCAGCGTCGTATTTTAGATGGTCGGATACCATTACGAACACTGTCAAGAATTCAAGAACTTACTCGCTCTAATGAGGGTGATGTTGCGGTTTATTTGGAGTTTATTAGAACAGATACGGGTTTACCGACGATAAAAGGAACATTGGATACAACGATTTCATTACAGTGTCAACGCTGTTTAGGGTTGTATAATTTTGAGATCAATAGTGAGTTTGAAGTTGTATTAATTACTACCGATGCAGAGGCAGAGAGGTTGCAGGATAGTTACGATACATGGTTAGTTGAAAATGATAAAATCTTTATAAAAGACTTTGTTGAAGATGAGTTATTGTTATCCTTACCTGCAATAGCAAAGCATGAAGATTGTGAATTAAATGAAGCAGCTAAATTCGTTGCATTTGATGTGAATAGTATAGAGATAAAGCAGATGGAACAAAAAGATAATCCATTTGCTGTATTAAAAGATATTTTTAAGAACTGACTGAGTCTAAAATAATGCTATAGATAGATTCAGATTAAAGATTGAAAATTACGGAGTAATACCTTATGGCAGTACAGCAGAATAAAAAATCACGTGCTAGACGTGGTATGCGTCGTTCACATGATGCATTGAAAAACCCAACATTATCAGTTGATCCAAAATCAGGTGAAACACATTTACGTCATCATATGACAGCTGATGGTTTTTATCGTGGTCGTCAGATTATCCAAACTGCATATAAAGTTGAGGATGATGAAGACGAGGAATAAAAATTATTTTTAATCAGAGTATTTTTGATGAGATACATAATAAAAAAGCGGGTAACAAAACCCGCTTTTTTATTATGATTTTAGGATCCTGATTAAATTATAGGCTAGTTATACATTTGTTTTTTTGAGGCTGTGAAAAATGGCATCAGTATATACGATTGCTTTAGATGCAATGAGTGGTGATTTTGGTCTGCCTGTTGTAATACCCGCAGCAAAATTGGCATTACAAGAATACGATGATATTGCATTAATTCTTGTTGGCGATGAAGAAAAAATAAAAGCAGAATGCTCTAAATATGGGATGGAAAGTAATCATCGTTTAAACATTTATCATGCTTCCCAAGTTGTCAAAATGGATGATCTTCCTGCTTTAGCTTTGCGTAATAAAAAGGATTCATCAATGCGGGTTGCTATTAATCTTGTAAAGGATGGTACAGCAAATGCAGCTGTAAGTGCTGGGAATACAGGGGCACTAATGGCAACGGCTCGGTTTGTATTAAAAATGCTCCCTGGAATTGATCGACCCGCAATTTGTACGGCAATTCCATCCGAATTTGGTGTATCACATGTGCTGGATTTAGGTGCTAATGTTGATTCTTCAGCAAAACATCTTTATCAATTTGCAGTAATGGGATCTGAGTTAGTAAAAGCCGTTGATAATATTGAGTTTCCCAAAGTTGGCTTGTTAAATATTGGTCAAGAAGCCATAAAGGGTAATGAGCAAGTTAAAGCGGCTAATAGTTTATTAGAAGTTGCAGACTTAAATTACATTGGTTATGTAGAAGGAAATGATATTTTCCATAAAGATGTTGATGTTGTTGTCTGTGATGGTTTTGTCGGTAATGTTGCATTAAAAACAACCGAAGGGCTAGCTAGAATGATTTCAAACGAATTAAAAGCCCACTTTACCAGTAATTTCTTTTCTAAATTCGCTGCATTAATTTCCTTGCCTGTTATTAAGTCTTTTCGTCGTAAATTTGATCCAAGGCGTTATAATGGAGCCAGTTTTTTAGGCTTACAAGGTATAGCGATAAAAAGTCATGGCAGTGCAGATAGCTTGTCATATGCAAATGCCATCGGGATAGCCAGAGCAGAAGCAATTAATAATGTTCCACAAAAAATAAATAAACAGCTTGAGAAATTGTTTGTAGAAAAAAATTAAACACCTTACATACTATTACGAAGGTGTATGAGGAGAAAAGGGTATGTTTTCAAAAATTATTGGCACGGGCGGCTATCTACCTGAAAAGGTGTTAAGTAACCATGATTTAGAAAAAATGGTTGATACTTCACACCAGTGGATTGTTGAGCGAACAGGTATTCATCAACGCCATATTACCGAAGGGCAAACTACCTCAGAGTTAGCAGAAAAGGCAGCAAGACAAGCGTTAGAAATGGCAAATAAAACACCAGATGATATTGATCTTATCATATTTGCCACCACCACGCCGGATCTTGTATTCCCAAGTTCAGCCTGTTTATTACAACGACGTTTAGGTATAAAAAATGGTGGTGCTGCATTTGATATACAGGCTGTTTGTACGGGGTTTGTTTATGCACTGGCAACAGCTGATAAATTTATTCGTAGTGGTTCAAGCAAATGTGCATTAGTAGTCGGAGCAGAAACATTGTCTAATATTGTTGATTGGAGTGATCGTAGTACCTGTATACTTTTTGGTGATGGGGCAGGTGTGGTTGTATTAGAAGCGACTGATGAACCTGGTATTTTGTCAACACATATTCATGCCGATGGTAGTTATGAAGATTTACTAAAGGTCAATGCAGGTATATCACAAGATTATCAACGCTTAAAAGAAGGCGAGGCTTTTATTCAAATGAAGGGCAATGAAGTCTTTAAGGTAGCAGTTAATACACTAGGACGGATCGTTGATGAAACTCTAGCTGCTAATAATATGCAAAGAGACGATATAGACTGGTTAGTTCCTCATCAAGCGAACATTCGTATTATCAATGCGACAGCAAAAAAACTAAAATTACCAACTGAAAATGTTGTAGTGACAGTTGATCAACATGGTAATACCTCAGGGGCATCAATTCCACTTGCTTTAGATACTGCAGTACGTGACGGGCGTATTAAAAAAGGTGAGACGTTATTGTTAGAAGGTTTTGGCGGAGGCTTTACTTGGGGTTCTGCTTTGATCCGTTTTTGAGTTTATCATCTGTATCAGTCATAAATATCTTCAGGGGCTCCAATATTACTAATATCTGTAATATTAGGGTTGTCCCATACTCCACTTATATGGTAGCGAGTTCTATAAATAGCTTCATTATTTAATTGCTTAATATCATTCTTTTGAGTAATTTTATCGAATGTGGCAACTGCTGCACCAACACCTATACCACCGAATAGTAAACCAAGTGTGGGAAGGGTAGATTTCACATTGGGGATTATGGTGACTATTTGATCGTGTGTTTTATGCTTTAGATGACTACTTCCCGTGATACCTGCAAGCATAACAGAACTTTCAATGACGGTATTATCTGTTTCTAAAATACCATTGTTTAATTTTATATTGCCGTAGATACGATCAAAAATTAAACCTTTGCTAGATACATCAGAAAAATCAAAACGTAAACGTCGACTAAGCCTTGAAATATTAAATAAGCCGAGTAACTTACCTATCCCAGCTTGTACATTAGTAAGCTGCCCTTTGTTTATTGAAAAGTGAAGTTCAGCAGATAATTTATTTATATTAAAGTCTAGAGGTCCGCCTTGCCAAGCTAAGTTTCCTGATAGCTTAGTTTTAGATTGTTTCATAGCGATACTATATCCCATCTTTTTAAGAAAATCACCAAGCTCTTTAATTTCTGCTTTCTTAATAGTTAATTGAGTGTATGAATTATTATTTGTTACTGTTAGCCAATTTCCACTGGCTAAAAATTGATAACCATTGCCGGCTACTTCAATATTATTAATATATGCTTTATCTCCCTGATTTTGTAAGTTGAGTCTTAACATTTTAAATAATAATCCTTTACTAGTACAGTAATGACATTCAATATTAACTGATGGAAACTCAGAAGGGAGTAAAGTAGTAGAAATATTATTTTTATTGATTGATGATAGCATATCAATATTTAAGTTAAACACTTTAATATCCCAGAATTGGTTATGTTTTTTAAAGTTTATTTTTATATTCTCAGAATCTATAGATCCTTCTAAGACTGAATTACTATTAAACGTTAATTTTGCTTGACCTTGTGCTTGTGCTGCTAGTAATAAGTTTCTTATATTAAT
>JALWYT010000251.1 GCA_026992705.1 Thiotrichaceae bacterium | reverse complement strand
TTATTATTAAATCTTTCCATAATGTTAACCGTGAGTCTAGCTTAGTAACAAGATTAATATTAAGTGTAATAAAGTCAGATAAAATGGACTTTGCAATTCAAAAAGCGGTAGAGCTTGGTGTCAACAGCATCCAGCCAATCAGTAGTGATCGTAGCGTTGTGCATATAAAACAAAATCAAGTCAAAAAAAAGCTCACTCGCTGGAAGAATATTATTATTTCTGCCTGCGAACAGTCAGGGCGTACCGTAATCCCCACTATTGTTGCTCCAATAACACTAAGCGATTATCTTGCCAGCGAGACTGCAAACCAACAAATCATTATGCACCCTGAAGCGACGCAAACGATTTCAGATATTCATTTACACGATGAAATTGATTTATTAGTCGGTCCTGAAGGTGGTTTTACTAACAATGAAATTAATTTATGTAAACAGTATCACGTTCAAGCAATCCGTTTTGGAGCACGCATCCTACGAGCAGAAACTGCCACAATTGTAGGTTTAAGTCTTCTACAAAGCTATTCAAACAAGTTATAAGCTCCTCAATTAAACAAATTATAATTAAGATGGTATTTTTGAGCGTTAAAAGTAAGAGCAAATTGCTGTTGCAGAATATACAAAAGCTATTTATATCACCTTGAGTTATTAACAAACTAGCATTTAATAATACTGATCAACTCCATCAAAAATGTACGTTTATCGGGTTGTTTTTATTACAACAATTTTTATATGTATATTTACCACAGTGCAAAAATAGCTAGAAATTTAAATCATTTTTAAAACCATTGATTTGTTACACAAAGCTTACCTTGTGTTTCATCGTTAAATAATAGTAAGCACGCAATAATAACTACAACAGCGAGATAAATTATGAACAAACCCACTCATAAATCGTTAGGGAGTCTACCCTATGTATTTTGCTCTATTGGTATACTTGCCAGTAATGCTTTATATGCTGAAAGTGTTCCCCTGACACTAGAAGAAAAAGTGATCACTAAGGAAGTTCCAGCTCCTTGCCCATCGCCCTCCAAAAATACTAATACTCAGACTAATACGACACAAAGTGATGAACCTTGTGTTGTCTCAGGTCCCTTGCAATACGTTGGTGGCAAAGCACGTATTGGTATTGGTATCGATTCAGAATTAACCACACGAGCGGATTTAAGCTATGTTTTCTCTGAAACCGATGACAGTACAACCAGTGCAGAAGCATGGGTTAGTGTGAACCCTCGTGCAAAAAGTGATTCACTGGATCCAACATTGACAGGTGCGGGTGCAAAGCTTAATCATCACTGGGTAAGCAAAGATGAGAAAGGTCAAGTTAGCCACGTTAATAAAGCCTTTGTCGCCGTTGACCAAAATGGCAAGCGTCGCCGTAAAGTTACCACAGGCTATGGTCAGGAAAACAAAGACCTGTTTTGGGAAGCTTACGGGAGTAAAAGTTTTGGAAAAGAATTTTGGGTAGGAACTGATGCTAATTACAATGAAATCGTTGAGAAAGCCTATGACTACGGCGTTGGTGGTAGAATTGGTAAAACTTTCGATGATCAATTAGTCCGTGTCCGTGTAGGTCTTGATTACGAATGGGCAAGCGACTATGCCAAAACAGAAGACCGCCCCACACAAGTCACTGCAACAGTTGGTGCAGAAAAATTCTTCCAAGATTCACCACACAGCGTATCCATCAATGCCTCTTACTATAAAAAAGCAGGTGGTGTTGGTTCACTTAAACAATCGGGAACTCGTGGTAATATAAATTATCGCTATGATATTGGTAAAAATATTTTTCGTAGCGATCAAAAATTCCGTCGCGTTCGTGTTGAAATTCCTGGAACCCCACGCCCACCTAAATACAAGCGTGAACTAGTTAAAAACACAATGGAGTTAGAAGCAGATAACTTCTTCCAATTAGATAAATATGAGCTAACACCAAAGGCAAAGAAACGCCTTGAAACTGTTATTGCTCGTATTCGACAATCTGGTCATGAAGGTAATATTCGTATTACGGGCAATACTTGTAATCTAGGCTCTTTAGAACACAACCAAAAATTATCTGAACGTCGTGCAGAAGCTGTTAGACAATTCTTTATCTCTAAGGGTTTTAAGCCAAATGAATTAATTGCTCGTGGACTGGGTGAAACTCATCCTAAATATCCAAATACGAAGAAAGAGGCTCATAAAAACCGCCGTGTTGATATTGAATACGTCACTGTACAAAAGAAATTTAAGAAAGTATTAGTTGATCCAGGAGGACCAGGTGAGCCTAAAATTACATGGCGACAAGAACGCTGCCCAACACCACCTATTTGGGTTCAACGTGCCTTACACAACCAAATCCAATATAAAACTACGGTTGATGATTATCGCACTACTGTTACGACCAATGGTGTAAGTGGTGATAACGGTGATAGTGGTACTATTGGCGGTACAAATGGTAAAGATGGTAAAGATGGTAAAGATGGTAAAGATGGTAAAGATGGTAAAGATGGTAAAGATGGTAAAGATGGTAAAGATGGTAAAGATGGTAAAGATGCCATTGATATTCCACAACCTCCTATTGCTGTCGATGATTTCTTAACGACATGGGTTAATGAACCAGGTGGTTTAAAAATCAATACCGCTTTCTTACTACAAAATGACCGTGACCCTAATGGTGATGCTTTGCAATTTACTGGTATTATTTCACCAACAGCAAATGGCACCATCGTTGATTTAGGTAATGGTTATTTAAAATATACACCACTCCATAACTTTTGTGGCAAAGACTCCTTTACCTACTCCATCTCTGATGGTAAGGGAGGTACAGCAACCGCAACTGTTTATATTGACGTACAAGCAACCAACTAACATAAATAAACTTTTGTGACGCAAAAAGCCATAGAGAGTAACCTATGGCTTTTTTTATGCCAATCGCTTTATTGTCATCATAGGAATGCTAAACTTAAGAGCATTCTAATTACTAAACATCAATGCACATGGATGTCCGAATCTCACATAAATCATCAAAGCCCCGAAAAAAGCGACGATGGTCACGCTGGCTAGTTGAAATATTGATCGTCATTATTGTTTTATTTGCCGTTCGCACATGGCAACAGCACGGCATGGTAAGCGGAGAAGCTCCTGAAATTATGCTAGAAGATTTATCAGGCAAAACCGTTAGCTTAAATGATTACAAAGGCAAACCGCTATTACTTCATTTTTGGGCTACTTGGTGCAAAATCTGTGAATTTGAGCAAAGTTGGATTAATGAAATCAACAAAGACTGGACTGTTTTAACAGTCATGACCTTATCGCCTGACACATCAAAGGAAGCATTACAGCGTTATATGAAGCAACACAAAATTCAGCATTGGCAAACTATTATTGATAAAGACAATAGCCTTGCCGAACACTATGGCATTACCGCTGTTCCCTCGACCTTTGTAATCGATTCAAACGGTGAAATTCGCTTTAAAGAAGTCGGCATCACTACCCCTTGGGGTTGGCGATTACGCCTATGGCTTACTGATCTAATTGATGGCTAAAAGCGTATGGAAATAATAATATATTGAATAATCAATTGCTTACCATTTTTTCTACTTATTAGACAGAATAGTGACTACAATATAAATATAGCGATAGCGACAAAAGCAACCATCTAAGTAGGAATGCATAATTAATTTAATAGAAATAGATCAGCAAATTGTTAAATTAATGGTGTATTCCTACTTTTAACACTGGGAGGAGATAAAATAATGAATAACAATATAAAAAAAATCTTAGCAAGCTCAACGCTGTCTGAGATGTTTCAAACCCGTGTTCAACTTAGCCCTAAAGAAACAGCTTATCACTATTTTGCGAATGATCAATGGCAAGATAAAACGTGGGAGGGTATCGCTGAGGACAGCGTTGTTTGGCAGCAAATCTTTAAAAAACTTGGGCTACAAACAAATGATAAAGTCAGCATTATGCTGAAAAACTGCCATGAATGGGTTGCATTTGATCAGGCAGCTCTAGGTTTGGGTTTAGTCACAGTTCCTTTATTTTTCAATGACAATGCTGATAATGCCAGCTACATCCTGCAAGAAAGTGAAAGTAAATTACTCTTTATCGGTGACAATACGATTTGTCGCCAATTACTAGAAAAAACTCGGGAACTCAACGATTTACAGCATATTATTACGCTCAATAAACTCGAATGTAATGATGCCCGCGTCCATTCACTTGATGATATTTGGCATATTGCAGAAGATAATTTGCCACAAAACCTTGTTAGTGATGCCAATCAACTCGCCACGATTGTTTATACTTCTGGCACAACAGGTCGCCCGAAAGGCGTGATGCTTAGCCACAAAAACATTTTAAGCAATGCCAAAAGCATTTTAGGCTGTGCTGATTTTCTATCAAGACAGCATAGCTTCCTATCTTTTCTACCG
>JALWYT010000250.1 GCA_026992705.1 Thiotrichaceae bacterium | reverse complement strand
TTTGAGAGGCTTGCTCAGTTACTTTCAAGAGGGCAAGAACAAATATCATCTGATGATATTTTTGAAGCACTAATGAATAGGGAGAAGTTAGGGTGCACCGCGTTGGGGAGTGGTGTTGCCATTCCCCATGCACGTTTACCCATTGCTCATCCTAGGGCAGCGATTCTTTCATTAACAAATGGTGTCGATCTTGATGCACCTGATAAAAAGGCTGTTACAGTTCTTATCGGTATTTTAATGCCTGAGGAAGTTTCAGAAGGAGACAGTCAAATGCTCTTTGAACTAACAGGTTTACTGTCAAAAAAAAGTTTTATTAAAAATCTTTGTTGTTATCAAGAACCTTCCGTTATTATTGACTATTTTAACTCTTTTTGTAATAAAGATCTTATTGCAGCATAAAATCTGCTTTTTAATGTTGCATATTTAAAGGTTGATAATAATTTTCAGATAGTATTTAGTTCATTAGAGTGGAATCTTTATTTACTACCAGAAAGCTCTATTCATAATTATGCATATTATTATTGTCACAGGTATTTCTGGCTCTGGTAAAACCCTTGCTTTAAACACACTAGAAGATCAAAATTATTATTGTATTGATAACCTTCCACCGGAACTTCTTCCTGAACTTTTAAAAACTTCTCTTATTGATTATCAACAAAAAATTGCGATTGGTATTGATATACGCAGTGGGACTGAAGCCATAAAAACACTCCCCAATTTGACGAAAGAACTTAAAGCTAAATACACAAGAAGTGATATTATTTATCTTTATGCAGATACGAATATCATTAAAAAACGTTATAATGAAACACGCCGTAAGCACCCTTTAATTGATAATACAAAATCATTGGATAAGGCAATTGCCTACGAAGAATCATTGTTAGAAAATATTTCACAGGTTGCTGACTTACGAATTGACACATCTAAAACAGACATTTATCAATTGAGCTGCTTCTTGAAACAACGTTTATGTAAAGATAATATTCAAGGCATGTCTTTAATGTTTCAGTCATTTGGCTTCAAATACTCTGCACCTTGTGACTCAGATTTTATTTTTGACGTACGTTGTTTACCAAACCCATACTGGGTTAACAAATTACGTATGTTGACAGGGCTGGATAGTGATATCCAAGAATGGTTAGCAGGGCATAATGATGTGCAAGAAATGGTATCCGACATTAGCCGCTTTCTAAAAAACTGGATTCCAAAATTTGAAGCCAACCAAAAAGCCTATATGACCATATCAATTGGCTGCACAGGAGGAAGGCATCGTTCAGTTTATGTCACTGAACAACTGGCTCAGCTTTTTAAAAGCGAGTACCAAAAAGATGTCATTATTCATCATCGGGAGTTGGTGAAGTAATTATATATATAAATTAACGGTAATAATAAACACTCCCGTCATTGCTGTTAGCACAGCTGATAAGATTAAAAGCCAATGAGAAAATTTTGTTTTTTTATTGCTTGTATTAAGGTAATTTTTAACCAGTAAATACCATAAACCTAAACCATCGATAATCAAAAAAATCCCTAACCCCAGTATTATCCAAAAATTTTCAGGGCTTTGTACAAAAGCAGTGATAGAAGAAGAGTCCATTGTATAAATTTTCCTTTTTTAGGGCGTCATCTCTCCCTTTTTTTTGATGAATATGAGAGAATCCAATCGCTTAAAAAATTAATAACCACGTAGCTTGCATATCACTTGTATGGAGTGGTTAATTTAAGCTGAATCCGTAGCTTCAATAGTGAAGGCACGGATTCAGGTTTTAAGTCTTTAACATTTATTTTATTAGGATATTACATTGATTTCTACTGCGAATATCACCATGCAATTTGGTTCAAAGCCACTTTTTGAAGATATTTCTGTCAAATTTGGTGAAGGCAATCGTTATGGCTTAATTGGTGCAAACGGTTGCGGAAAATCAACTTTTATGAAAATACTGGGTGGAGACCTTGAGCCAACATCTGGCACTGTCTCAAAAGACCCTAATGAAACCATTGGTAAACTACGCCAAGACCAATTTGCCTATGAAGATGAAACAGTTATTGATGTAGTCATAATGGGCAACGAACGCCTGTGGGAAGTCAAAAAAGAGCGGGATCGTATTTATTCACTGCCTGAAATGTCAGAAGAAGATGGCATCAAAGTTGCCGACCTTGAAGTTGAATTTGGTGAGCTTGACGGCTACACCGCAGAGGCGAGGGCAGGGGAGTTGCTACTCGGGCTAGATATTCCTGAAGAACAACATTTCGGACCGATGAGCCAAGTCGCACCGGGCTGGAAGCTTCGCGTTTTGCTTGCACAAGCCTTATTCTCTGACCCCGATATATTGTTACTCGACGAGCCAACAAATAACCTAGATATTAATACTATCCGCTGGCTAGAAGAGGTGCTAAACGAACGAAGAAGCACTATGATTATTATCTCCCATGACCGACATTTCTTAAATAGTGTCTGTACTCACATGGCTGATTTAGATTATGGCAGTTTAACAATCTACCCCGGAAACTACGATGAATACATGCTAGCTGCCATGCAAGCAAGGGAGCGTTTAATTAGAGATAACGAGAAGAAAAAGGCACAAATTGCTGAATTGCAAGATTTTGTACGCCGTTTCTCAGCCAATGCCTCAAAAGCTCGCCAAGCCACATCGCGAGCTAAGCAAATAGAGAAAATCGAATTGGCTGAAATCAAAGTTTCCAGCCGAGTCAACCCTTATATTCGCTTTGAACAAGAAAAGAAACTCCACCGCCTAGCCCTTGAGGTTGAAGGTTTATCCAAATCTTATGATGGCGAAAGTCCATTATTTTCTGATTTTAATTTAATGGTCGAAGTGGGCGAACGCATTGCGATTATCGGTCCTAACGGCATTGGTAAAACTACATTGTTACGCTGTTTATACGGCGACCTTGAAGCCGATTCAGGGATCGTAAAATGGTCAGAGAATGCCAATATTGGCTATTATGCCCAAGACCACGCCGCTGATTTTGCTGGTAAAGAAACCCTATATAACTGGATGGATCAATGGAAAAAACCTGATGGTGACGAACAAGTAGTACGTGGTACACTCGGACGCTTATTATTTTCATCTGAAGACGTAAAAAAAACCGTTGATGTTATCTCAGGTGGCGAACAAGGGCGCATGATATTTGGTCGCATTATGTTACAACGCCCAAATATTATCCTAATGGACGAACCTACCAACCACCTCGATATGGAATCCATCGAATCACTCAACCTAGCACTCGACAAATACGAAGGCACACTCATCTTCGTCAGCCACGACCGCGAATTTGTCTCCTCACTCGCCACACGAATTATCGATATGAGAGGGGATGGAATTACTGATTATCGGGGGACTTATGAAGAATATTTAGAAAATAAGTGATGCATATAACCACCCTGTACAATTTTGTTCAGAGTGGTATAGGAAAAAGCGAAAGAAAATAAAAAACAGATTTTTTCCTATTTAATCATTGTTATGCAAACTGCTATTTAAGCCACCCCATAAAGCAGCGTTGGTTGCAATAGCTTCAACAGAACCTGTTTGGCTATGGCGACGGTATAACAAGCCTGAACGACCTGATAATTCACGGGCTGAAACGATTTCACCTTCAGGCGTTTTTACCTTAGTGCCAGCGGTTAGGTATAAACCTGATTCTACGATACATTCATCGCCTAAAGAGATACCCAAGCCTGCATTCGCACCAAGTAGGCTTTTCTCTCCAATGGAAATTACTTGCTTACCGCCACCTGACAGGGTTCCCATAATGGATGCACCGCCGCCAATATCAGAGTTTTTACCAACGACAACGCCTGCACTGATGCGACCTTCAACCATTGATTCGCCTAATGTACCTGCATTAAAGTTGACAAAGCCTTCATGCATAACGGTTGTGCCCGGTGCAAGATGGGCTCCTAAGCGGATGCGGTCGGCATTACCGATACGTACGCCTTTAGGGATAACGTAATCTGTCATGCGAGGGAATTTGTCGATAGAGGTTACATTGAGATGATGATTTTCACCTGCAATCAATTCGCGTAATTCATCAATAGAGGAGGGGAGTACAGGTCCTGCTGTTGTCCATGCGACATTGTTTAATAAGCCAAATATACCGTCAAGATTGATGGTATTGGGTTTAACGGCACATTCTGATAATAAGTGTAAGCGTAAATATGCCTCTTCAGCTGATTTAGGGGCATCGTCTAAAGACTCAATTTCTATTTCAACAAAATCGCCTTTAATTAGCCCAACTTTTTCAGCAAGGCAGTTTCTCGTTATTTTTTTTCCTGAGCGTGGAAACCATGTATCCAACGTTTTACCTGTTGCAACATCGGTAAAACGGTGTCCAATTCGTTTAATTGTCATATTTTTAACCTTATTAAATTATGCTGAGTAGTGATTACATTTCCTAT
>JALWYT010000249.1 GCA_026992705.1 Thiotrichaceae bacterium | reverse complement strand
CTAACAAAGAGCTGATTCAAGGTTTATTGTTGATTGCAGAAGGGCATTGGGATAAAGCAGAAAAACTATTATTAAAAAATGCTAATTATAGTGAGATGCCTGTAATTAATTATTTAGCAGCGGCTAGAGCTGCTCATTTACAAGGTAATTATGAACACCGTGATGAATTATTAAAACAAACGGCTGAATTAGATGCTGATGCAGAGATTGTTGTGAGTGTATCGCAAGCAGAAATGCAATTAGACAGCCAACAAATATCACAGGCCCAAGCAACTTTACTACGTTTACAGGATTTATCACCTAACCATCCGTATATCAGCAAACTGCTCGCAAAAGCCTATTACAAACAACAAAACTGGGCGGCATTATTTGAGTTAATCCCGCAACTCCTCAAACAAAAAGCATTTAAAGCGAAAGATGCCACAAAATTAAAAATAGCAGCAATCAAAGGCTTGTTTGAACAATATGCTAAAAACGGCGATGCAGACACCATCCAAAAATCATGGAAGCGTTTGCCCGCAGATATTCGCAAATTACCCAAAGCGGTATTGCTATATGCAAAATCACTAAGCCAAGCAGGGCAAAATCAACAAGCTGCTGATGTGCTGGTCAGTTATATTAACGATAACTGGAATGAAGAAATGGTCGAACTGTATGGCAATATACAACACAAAAACCCCGTTGCAGCCACAGAAAAAGCCAAAAAATGGCTAGAAAATCACAGCGAAAACCCAGCTTTATTGCTCACTTTAGCAAGACTAAACTTGCAACAAAAACTCTGGGGCAAAGCAAAAAGCTTCTACGAAAGCAGCCTCAATATGAAGCCCAACACCATTGCCTATTTTGAACTCGCTGAACTACTCACAAAACTCAACGAAACCGACAACGCCAACACCTGCTATCGCATCGGCTTGCAATATTGTATTGGTAAAAAAGCAGAACACTTGAGTCTAAAAAGTAGTAATAAAGCAGGCAAAGTTGACATTAATCCACCAGAAGCGGATGAACTTTATACAGTATAATTGATGAAATATAACCATGAGTAATTACTGATTTGTATTGGAAGTGGTCATGATTAACCCACAGCAATGGCAAAGTACACTACAACAACTCAATTGTATTGCCAACCAACAACAACTTCAACAGCTACAAGACTACCTTGAATTGCTGCAGCGTTGGAATAAAGTATATAACCTGACAGCGGTACGAAACCCTGCTGATATGTTACCTCTACATATTTTTGATAGCTTATCAGTTGCTCATTTTATTAAAGGTAACAACTGTCTTGATGTCGGTAGTGGTGCAGGTTTACCTGGAATTCCACTCGCCATTATGCAACCTGAACGTCAATTCATTATGTTGGATACCAATGGTAAAAAAACTCGTTTTATTCAACAAGCCATTATTCAACTTAAACTAGATAATGCACATGTTATTCAAACACGTGTTGAAAACTGGCAAAGCCCACAAAAATTTGACGCAGTTATTAGCCGAGCTTTTGCCTCAATCGCTGATTTTATCACTACTAGCTCAAAACACCTAAGCCCAATAGGCATACTTTATGCTATGAAAGGAAAGTACCAACAAACAGAAATTAATAAAATTCCCAAAGACTTTGTACTTAAAAACGTATATAAACTACAAGTACCAACACTCAATGCAGAACGACATTTACTAGAGATCACAAGATAACATAGATTGTATCTTTGTTATTAGAAACTACTTTAAATGTTCCATCACTTTCTTATTTTGAATTAATACGCTAACAAGTCCATGTCCTTTATCTTCAATAATAGCTTCATCATGGTGCTTTTTCCATTTGACATAAGCAAGGTCGATAATACGAGGTTTACCGAGTAGTGATAAGATGTGTTTTCCGTGCTTATCGTATAACTTTTCATAATCGCCTTTGGTTTGCAGTTCTAGCTTGAGTAACACTAAGCGGTTATCAAGAAATATTGCATCAAATTTTTTTAGTGTTTCATTCCAGAATTTCGCAAGTTTATGCTGTTTAGGTAGATGGCAGCTTTTTAATATAAAAACCCGCTTGATTTTTTCACCAAATGATTTTTTCTTTTCTTCGCACTGTAATGTAATGCCCGTTAAATTTTGAAAACGTTTGAGTGTTGTGTCAGCAGGTGAACCGAGTTTAATATGATCAAAGCCATAGCGTTTGATTTGCTGATCTGAAGGTGCGTGTGCTAAATCTTTAGATACTTTATCGCAGGACGCTAGCAGAAAGATAGAAAAGAAAATTGTTAATAATTTGATCATTTTTAAGCCCATAGATAGTGGATAATAAATTACCTCAATGCTGATCACAATTGTTATAAATAATCTGAACCCGTAACGCCACTACGGGTTCAGGTAGTAGCAATTGTGAAAAACAGGAGGAGTCATCCTTTCAACAATAGACTTAAAAAAATCTAGATCGTTCATTTTTAGTGCTGAAAAATTAGCTAACTTTGCCAATTGCACAGCTCACAACAGATTTAGCCTTTTCTTTTAAAGCCTCCATGCCTTCAACCGTCCCCTTTTCAGGATAGCCAAGACCAAATAAGATTTTTGCCGCATCGGCTTTAATATCTTCCTCGCTTTCTAAAATAACAGTTTGATTTTCAATATCGACATTAACCGCAGTAATGCGTGGATCTTCTAGTAGTTTTTTGGTGATGCTATTAGCACAACCACCACAGCGAATGTTTTCTACTTCAATACGGGTTTCCATAAGATTGTCCTTTTCGTTACACTATTGATTTTTAACTGCCCAGAATTATTTATCACAAAGTGAAGGTGGTCAGTGATGGATTATTTGGGATATTGTGAATACATCCATTCCATTACTGACCACCTTCACCCCATCTATCAAGCTGAGTAGTTACATTAATTTTAGCCATTATAAATATTCCGTAGGGAGAAAGAAATGCCAGAGTATCGTTCCAGAACCACAACACATGGACGCAATATGGCAGGGGCACGCTCATTATGGCGTGCAACTGGTATGCAAGATGATGATTTTAATAAACCCATTATTGCAGTCGCAAACTCATTTACTCAATTTGTACCAGGGCATGTTCACCTTAAAGATCTTGGACAGCTTGTTTGCCGTGAGATTGAAAAAGCAGGCGGTGTTGCCAAAGAGTTCAACACTATTGCAGTGGATGATGGTATTGCAATGGGACACAATGGCATGTTGTATAGCCTGCCCTCGCGTGAAATTATCTCCGATGCGGTTGAATATATGGTCAATGCACACTGTGCCGACGCACTGGTTTGTATTTCTAACTGCGACAAAATCACTCCGGGCATGTTAAATGCTGCATTGCGATTAAATATCCCCGTCGTATTTGTATCGGGTGGGCCAATGGAATCAGGCAAAGCGGTTATTCAAGATAAAGTCGTCCATTTGGATTTGGTTGATGCGATGGTCTCAGCTGCTGACGATAATCAAACAGATGAAGACGTGCTTATGATGGAGCGTTCCGCCTGCCCAACTTGTGGTTCCTGCTCAGGTATGTTTACCGCAAACTCCATGAACTGTTTAACCGAAGCCTTAGGCTTATCCCTACCCGGAAATGGCTCATTATTAGCCACTCACGCCGATAGAAAAGAACTCTTTTTGCGAGCAGGTCGCTTAGCGGTTGATTTAGCCAAACGTTATTATGAGCAAGATGATGACAGCGTACTGCCTCGCTCTATCGCAACTAAGCAAGCCTTTGAAAATGCCATGAGCTTAGATATTGCAATGGGCGGCTCAACTAATACGGTATTGCATTTGCTTGCTGCTGCCGAAGAAGCAGGGGTTGATTTCACTATGGACGATATTGATCGCCTATCCCGCAAAGTTCCCAACCTGTCAAAAGTTGCCCCAGCGACACAATTATTCCACATGGAAGACGTGCATCGAGCAGGCGGTGTAATGGGAATTTTGGGTGAATTAGATCGTGCAGGATTGCTGCATGGTGAGTGCCATACCGTGCATGAAGCAACAATGGCAGAGGCTCTAAAAAAATGGGATATTGCCCAAACGGATGATAAAGATGTGCAGAAATTTTACCAAGCTGCCCCCGCGAATATATCCACACAACAAGCTTTTAGCCAAAATCAGCGGTGGGAATTAGATTTAGACCGCGAGAAGGGCTGTATCCGCAATAAAGAAAATGCCTACTCGCAAGACGGTGGTTTAGCCGTGCTATATGGCAATATTGCCCCTGATGGCTGTATCGTCAAAACAGCAGGTGTGGATGAAAGTATTTTAACCTTCACGGGCAGGGCAAGAATTTTTGAATCGCAGGAAAGTGCAGTAGAAGCCATTTTAGGTGATGAGATTGTCGCAGGAGATGTGGTGATTATTCGCTATGAAGGTCCTAGAGGCGGACCGGGTATGCAAGAAATGCTGTACCCCACCAGCTATCTAAAATCAAAAGGCTTAGGCAAAGAATGTGCATTGAT
>JALWYT010000248.1 GCA_026992705.1 Thiotrichaceae bacterium | reverse complement strand
ACACCAAAGCCAATTTAGAAAGCGATGTGGCGGTGGTGTTAAAAGATAAAAATCGCTATCGCATTCATCGTCAACGTGAGATTGAAAAGCAAGCCATTGAAAAGATGCAATCCTATCATTTTACGCCAGTGCATATTAAAGGACAGCCACGCAGCCCGTTGGATATGGCATTGCAGCATGATGATATTGAAACCGCCATTATGCACTGGGATCATTTTAAGGAAGAAATCACTCCTGAATTAGAAGCCCAAGGCTGGAATATTCAGATTGATGACTCCTTTAGTTTGCAAGTTGAAATGGCTGATGATTGGCACGGCGAGCTGGAAGAAAGCGAAGGTGGAGATTGGTTTGAATTGTCGCTTGGCTTTGAACTCAATGGAAAACGCATTAATTTACTACCCATGCTGGTTGAGTTGTTGGCTCAATCGGATGATCCTGTATTGCTACGACAGTCTTTAGAAGATAAACCCCATCACTTATTCCAATATGATGAACACCATTGGATTAAACTGCCAACCAAACGAATGCTGCAAATTCTTGATACGGTTATTGAGCTGTATGATAAGGATGCCTTAAATGAAGCAGGCAAGCTTAAATTCTCTCGCCATGTGGGGCTGCACTATAACGAATTATTGAATGATCCGACACTGAAATGGAAAGGAGCTGAAGAATTACAAGCTCTTAATAAGAAAATTCGAGATTTTGCAGGGATTGAGCAGGTTGATTTGCCCAATGGCTTGCAGGCAGATTTGCGTGATTATCAACGCCAAGGACTTAATTGGTTGCAGTTTTTACGCTCCTATCAATTCAATGGCATTTTAGCGGATGATATGGGGCTGGGTAAAACTATTCAAACGCTTAGTCATTTGTTATTAGAAAAAGAATCAGGGCGTGCCGAGTTACCGAATTTGGTAATTGCTCCAACCAGCCTAATGAGTAATTGGAAGAATGAAGCCAAGCGTTTTACCCCTGACTTAAAAGTATTAGTTTTGCAAGGGGCTAATCGTAAGCAATATTTTGATGAAATTGCGGATTATGACCTTGTGCTAACCACTTATCCGCTGATTTTGCGTGATAAGGAAGTCTATGAAGATCAAACATTTCATTATCTGATTTTGGATGAAGCTCAGGCGATTAAAAATTCAAAATCCAAAACCACGCAGGCAATTTACTCCTTAAAAGCCAATCATCGGCTTTGCTTAACAGGTACGCCTTTGGAAAATCACTTAGGCGAAGTCTGGTCAATGTATCACTTCCTTATGCCCGGTTATTTAGGGCAGCATGAACGCTTTTCTCGCTTATTCCGTACACCGATTGAAAAAAATAATGACAAAATTCGAGGTGAACAACTGCGTCAGCGTGTCCTGCCGTTTATGTTACGCCGTAGCAAAGAGATTGTTGCTCAAGAACTACCGCCTAAAACAGAAATGATTCGCATGGTTCCATTGGTGGGAGCACAGCGTGATTTATATGAAACCGTACGCTTGGCAATGGATAAAAAAGTTCGCGATGAAATCAACAAAAAAGGGCTGGCTCGTAGCCATATTATGATTTTAGAAGCGTTGCTGAAATTGCGACAAGTTTGCTGCGACCCTCGCCTTGTTAAATTAGAACGTGCTAAACGTGTAAAAGAATCGGCAAAATTAGATTTATTAATGACTTTAGTGCCAGAAATGGTCGAAGAAGGGCGGAAAATTCTAATCTTCTCTCAATTTGTGAGCATGTTGGAATTAATTGAAGAAAAATTAAAACAAGCGGATATTTCTTATACAAAACTCACAGAACAAACCCAAAAACGTGAAGAAGCAATTAGCCGCTTCCAAGAAGGGGATGCTCAAATCTTTTTAATTAGCTTAAAAGCAGGAGGCGTGGGCTTAAACCTAACCGCAGCCGATACGGTGATTCATTATGACCCTTGGTGGAACCCCGCCGTAGAACGCCAAGCCACTGACCGAGCGTATCGAATTGGTCAAGATAAACCTGTTTTTGTTTATAAATTACTTACGGAAAATACAGTTGAAGAGAAAATATTAAAACTACAAGAAAAGAAACAATTACTCGCTGATGCTTTATATAGTAGTAAGAGAAATGCAGAGGTTATATTTACTCAAGATGATTTAGTTAATTTATTAAAACCGATAGATTAAAAAATAAAAACATACTAAATCCATGACTTAAGTTATTTATTAACTAACGTCATGGATTTTTTTGTAGTTAGTAACTACTCTACTTATCGAGAGGCTACTTTCTTTGTTTTCTTGCTTTGACCATCTGCTAAGTTTCTATTAGCATTCATTTTATTTTTATCTTTTTTATGCATAGCTTCACCGCTGCTGCTTACTTTTAAAGCTGTTGAAGTTTTTTTATTATCCGCCATGGATTGTGCAGACACAGCGATTGATACAATAACAAGAGCAGATAGTAAGATTTTTTTCATGTTGTAGTTCCTTATTTTTTATAATTAAGTTTATATATTATTAGATACTTATGAAGAACTGTTACAGCACTTCGGCAAGTGATGTGTATTGTACTCACTTTAGGTTAAACATCATGTAATACCCGACAGGCGGTAGAGTGATTAAATAATCATCAAATTATTCTTTCTCTAATGAATTATTCAATCTTGCGTAAATATAAATCATTTTTTTATATATTAATTATTAATCTTTTTACCTAAGAGTTGTGACTGAGGATAAAATAGACTACTATCTTCGCGATTTAATTTATAAGTAAAGTAAAAGATTCTAATGAATTAGATTAAATAAGTTTAATTTATATGCATTAATTATTTTTTAAATATTCATATAAATCTATTAACTTTAGGGTTCCCCCAAAGACCCTAAATTAGTTTTATTAATACTATTTAATATCTTTTATTTATAAACTTGAATCCATAGATTTATGGATAAAATGGGTGTCTAGTATGAAAATCAATAAATTTATCTATCTATTAATAATATTATTGCTAAATTTTCTCGGGGTAAGTGAAGCTAAAAGCCAGTATAATTGGAGTAATGATAATGACACAACTACTACACCACTATTAACAGTAACAAGCCGTATTGTAAATAATTGGGCTAACACTATTAACAAGTTAGGTATGAAGTCGTATTCGATATTCCATTATCCCAGTGCTATTGATTTTCAAGTAAAAAACAACATAGTAACTACCCCTAATAACAAAACAAGCTCCTATATCAAAATTGACTTCAGTCATAAAGCATCCCGTGAGGAATATCTGAAAAATTCCGCTATTGTGGAACACTACAGCAATATAGGGAAACATACGAAAATCGAAGACAGTAAGGCTTTACTAAAAGCAGGTATCAGTGCATTGTCTATAGGTCAATATGGAAAGGCTAAAAAGTGGTTAACAACATTAGTTAAAATAGAAGAGAGCAAAGGTGAAGAACGTATTGAACTTGCAGATGCACTCCATGCACTAGGGACACTTTACCTAAACTTAGGAGAATATGACAAAGCTTTACCACTATTTACACGCTCATTAGCTCTAAAAGAAAAGAGACTATCTATAGAATCACCGTCAGTAGCAAATACTCGTGCACGGTTAGGAGATTTATATAAAGCAAAAGGTATGATAAGAAGAGCAGAAGCATTTTACTTAAAAGCTTTATCTATTCATAAAAAGCATACTGGACTTGAGGACAGTGCTATTGCCGATATATGGATGGAGTTAGGTGATATATATTTACAAAAAGGTGAATATAGTAAAGCTGAAAAATATTTTCTAAGATCTAAAGCAATTAATAAAAAAAGTCGTGGAGCGAACCACCCTATTATTGCTCGACTAGATTCTAAACTTGCAAAAATTTTTACTAATAATGGAGATTTAGAGAAGGGTGAAGACTTTTACTTAAAAGCAGTTGAAACAACGAAAGAAACATTAGGAGAAAATCATACAGCCGTTGCAAGAGCTATAAAGGATCTTGCAGATTTTTATAAAAATAACAAACATTATCGTCAAGCAGAGCATAACTATCAAGAAGCACTTAAGGTTGCAATAAAAACATTTGGAAAAAAAGCTCCTTTTGTTGCTGAAATTATGAAAAATTTATCAGAAGTTTATGAATTAACAGGCAAGTTTAAAAAAGCGGAGCAACTAAAAAAACAGTTGATACAACAGTATTCCTAACAACTCGAAACAAAAATCAAACAATATGAAAAAGGTTACTATTAAAATTAGTATATTTTATAAGTTGTATATATTGAATATAAATACACTTATACTACTTACTTAAAGATTTATAAATTAATAAAGCTCTAATTAACTTACAAGTTGGTAAGTATCACTATAAATTAATCAGAGCTTTCTTAAAATATAGTGTTATTTTTATGTAATAGATTTAGCTTACTTTTCAATGTTTTATTAGAACTATTACCACAACTTATTGAAAATGATTATGAGTATTTTACAAATTATAGGTTGCTTAATGAATAAACATATGAG
>JALWYT010000247.1 GCA_026992705.1 Thiotrichaceae bacterium | reverse complement strand
TCACAGCGACCACCTTTTACATTAAAGCTAAACCGCCCTGGTGTATAACCGCGTGAACGAGCCTCTTGCGTGCCTGCAAATAAATCACGAATTGGCGTAAACAAGCCTGTATAAGTTGCTGGATTAGAGCGTGGCGTGCGACCAATTGGGCTTTGATTAATATCTACAATTTTGTCAAAGAACTGCAAACCTGTGATTTTTTTAACCGCCGCAGCTTCCACACTGCTACCGTTTAGATGCCGAGCAATATGCGGATACAGTGTGGCATTAATCAAGGTTGATTTGCCTGAGCCAGAGACACCTGTAATACAAGTCAATAAGCCCACAGGGATTTCTGCCGTCACATTTTGCAGATTATTCCCGCTTGCTCCAACGAGCTTTAGCCAGCGTTTTTTATCAACGGCTGTTCGCTTGCTCGGCACTTCAATTTTCTGTTTGCCTGATAAATACTGCCCAGTAATTGAGTCTGGATTATTAGCAATTTCATCAGGCGAGCCTTCAGCGGTGATATACCCCCCATGTGCTCCCGCTCCAGGTCCAATATCCACCACATAATCGGCGGCACGGATAGCATCTTCATCATGCTCAACGACAATAACCGTATTGCCCAAACCGCGTAAATGTCGCAGCGTTTTTAATAAGCGATCATTATCTCGCTGGTGCAAACCAATCGAGGGTTCATCCAGTACATACATAACCCCAACCAAGCCTGCCCCGATTTGTGAAGCAAGCCGAATACGCTGCGACTCCCCGCCTGATAAGGTGCTAGAGGTTCGATCAAGTGATAAATAATTCAGCCCGACATTGACCAAAAACGCTAATCGCAGTTTGATTTCTTTGATTATTTTTTCAGCGATTTTGCCCTGCTTGCCCGTTAGTTTCAGCTTATCAAAATAAGCAAAAGCCTCATCAATAGGCAAAGCGGTAATGCTAGGTAAATTATTTTCACCGATAAACACATGCCTTGCTTGTTCATTCAAGCGAGAGCCATGACAATCAGAGCAAGGCTGTGTTGCCAAATATTTACTCAATTCTTCACGCACCGCATTGGAATCTGTCTCCCGATAGCGGCGTTTCATATTGTTTAAAATCCCTTCAAACACATGCGAGCGTTGATAAACCTGTCCTTTTTGTCCAATGTAAGTAAAATCAATTTTTTTCGTACCGCTGCCATACAATAATACCTTTTTCACTTTGGCAGGCAGCTTTTCATAAGGCGTATCAATATCGAAATCATAAGCCTCTGCCAATGAGCTAATCATCTGAAAATAATAGGCATTACGACGATCCCAACCTCGAATTGCCCCGCCTGCGACACTTAATTCAGGGTGAGCAACCACCAATTCAGGATCAAAATATTGATCAATTCCCAAGCCATCACAGCTTTCACAAGCCCCCGTTGGGCTATTAAATGAAAACAAACGCGGTTCTAGCTCGGTCAAGGCATAACCACAGTGTTTGCAGGCATAACTGCCTCAACAAACTCGCTACTCACCATCGCCATCCATATAGGCAGTACGGGCTAAGCCATTGGCAAGTCGAGTTGCTGTTTCAAAAGATTCAGATAAGCGTAGCTGCATATCCGCACGCACTTTGAAGCGATCCACCACGACCTCAATCGTATGTTTTTTCCGCAGTTCCAAAGCAGGCACATCGTCCAATTCATACACTACGCCATCGACTCTGGCACGCAAAAAGCCCTCTGCCTTCAACTCCTCAAATAATTTAACATGCTCGCCTTTGCGATTTGTTACCACAGGAGCTAGCAGATAAAGCTTGGTTCCTTCCGGCAATGCCAATACTTGATCGACCATTTGGCTAATCGTCTGAGCTTGCAAATCCGTATGATGTTCAGGGCAACGTGGCATCCCCGCACGAGCGAATAGTAGCCGCAGATAATCATAGATTTCCGTCACCGTACCAACCGTCGAGCGAGGATTGTGAGAAGTGGTTTTTTGTTCAATCGAAATAGCAGGCGACAAGCCTTCAATATGGTCAATATCAGGCTTTTCCATTACCGATAAAAATTGCCGTGCATAAGCCGAAAGTGATTCCACATAACGCCGCTGCCCTTCGGCAAATATCGTATCAAACGCTAATGAAGATTTACCCGAACCCGACAAGCCTGTAATAACAATCAATTTATCACGCGGTAAATCCAAATTTATATTTTTGAGATTATGCGTTCTCGCACCATGAATTTTTATACTTTTTTCCATGAGATTATATTGCAGCTAAATTAGCTGTTAATGGTAGCTTATATTGGTACTCTATGCTGTTTAATTTTAGCCACTACAGATTATGCTGAATAGTGATAAACTTTGACTATGAAAAATAAAACACTATATATGTCTAATATGACAGATATTTAAGTTGAATATGATATTTATATCATGGAGTATTTGTAAAATCTAAACTACAGTGAAATCATAGTGCATATCAAAAAATATTAAATCTGGATAATATTAGATAATTCTAATATGCTCTCTTATTATTAATTACTATATAGGTAGTATCACATAGGTTGTTATTTATTATGAAACGTATATTAACCCCGTTATTATTTGTATCTTCAATAGGTCTTGCTAACGTAGTGTCAGCAGAAAACTTATTGCAAGTTTACCAACATGCTAAGACCTATGATCCACAACTTAAAGCAGCTGAAGAAGGTTATCGTTCTATTCAAGAGAGTGTTATGCAAGCAAAAGCAGCTAAAAAGTCACAAATTAATCTTTCGGCAGGAAGTAGTCTTAACCATTCAAATATCAACAATACGATTTCCTCAGATGGAAGTTCTGATATTTTCAGCACTAATTATAGCGTTAATTTAGTTAAACCTCTTTATAATAAAGGTTTAACGGCTGTTAAACGAAAAGCTGATGCAGCAACAGCACAAGCTCGTGCTGATTTAGATAACCAAAGGCAAAATCTTATTATCCGTACGGCAGAGGCTTATTTTAATATTCTACTTGCTCAAGAAAATGTAAATTTTGCTATTGCTGAAAAAGAAGCTATTAGCAAGCAATTTGAGCAAGTGAAAGCTCACTTTGAAGCAGGCATTTTAGCCATTACCGATGTTAAAGAAACACAATCTCGGTACGATCAAGCCAGTGCCCAAGTTATCACAGCAAATAATCAATTAGCTCTTGCTAAAGAGGCATTACAAGTTGTAACAGGTAGGCTTTATAAAAGCTATGCTGGTAATGCAAATGGTATTCGTTTGGTGAAACCTAAGCCTAATAAAATTGATGCTTGGATTCACATTGCAGAAAAGAATAATAAACAACTACAAGCGTTCCGTCATGCTATCAATGTTGCACAAAAAAACTTAGAACAACAAAGAGCAGCACGAAAGCCAACAGTTGATTTTGTCGCATCTCACTCTGGAAGCTTTGCTCGTGATATTGCAGGTAGTAGTGCTTTTGATCGAGATCAAATTGATAATGCCATTGGAGTGCAACTAAAAATTCCGCTTTATACTGCTGGAGCAATCTCATCAAAGGTTCGTGATGCTTTACATAATAAACGTAAGGCTCAACATAATTTAGAAGCTCAAAAGCAACAAATACACCAACAAGTTCGCTCGGCTTATCTCACTATTATTTCTGATATTAGCCGTACCACTTCATTGAAACAGGCACTTGATTCAGCCGAAACTGCATTAGAAGCCACTCAAGCTGGATTTGAAGTTGGCACACGAACTGCAGTTGATGTTTTACTTTCACTACGCAATGTCTTTGCAGCTAAACGAGATCTAGCAACAGCTCGTTACAATTACTTACTCAATATGCTTAAGCTTAAACAAGCGGCAGGGACTATCTCTGTTAATGATATAAAACAAGCAACGGCATTATTAGGGCACTAATCTAATCAGAGCGTCTATTATTGAGTTTATTTATTCTTAGTTTATTACCCCTTTTGGGTTTTCCGTGATGGTAATTTATCTTCTTCCTTTGCTTTTTTTGTTGTTGTAAACGTAAACGTTTTTTCTGTTTAGCTTTTGTTCGTTTAAATAGTGGTGCAATATCATCTGCTTCAAAACCAGCCATTTGTTCACGCTTTAAAGGAGGATGAATATCACATTGTTTTTCAATAGCAGAAAAGTGAGCATATTCATGATGGGAAATTAACGAAATCGCAAAACCAAACTTACCAGCTCGTCCAGTACGACCAATACGATGAATATAGTCTTTGGATAATCGAGGTAATTCATAATTAATAACACAAGGGAGTTCCTTAATATCAATACCACGAGCAGCAACATCAGTAGCAATTAAGACCCGAACTTTACCTCGCTTAAAGGCTTGCAAGGCTTTAGTTCTAGCTTGCTGCTTTTTATCACCATGTATGGCAACGGCTACTATGCCTTGTGTTTTTAATTGTTGAGCAATCTTATCGCAAGTCCTTTTAGCACTACAAAAGACCAGTATTTGTTTCCAATTAAATTCATTAAGCAGATGAATGAAAAGGGCCATTTTATTTT
>JALWYT010000246.1 GCA_026992705.1 Thiotrichaceae bacterium | reverse complement strand
ATATATTTCTTGTAGAGTCTCCTATAGAAAATAATATAACTCATTCATCCTTATGTAAATTATAAAATATTTTAACGATAATGCCGACGATAAAGAGTCAAGCCTGCTAATGACATTAATAATGAGAGTATTAATAGTCCCCATTGGCTTAAACTTGGTATTTTGATTGATTCGGGAATGTTCGGTTGATGTGTTTGAACAGGTAAAGTGAGTTCAAATGGATCATTGCTGCTTATATCTGAATCCACGGCATCTGCATAAAACAGACGATTGATACTGCCATCTTGGTCATAATCCCATGCAGAATAGGGGTGGAAGAAGGTTTTATTGTCAGTATGACTGGTATTGGCTACTGCTCGTGAGGCGAATTGGATAATAACGGCATTTTGAGCAACGCTTTCAACCGCTTTACCGCCTAAGTCGATTTGTGGATTGGGTTCTAATGAGATAATGCCTTTCCAGACAATACGCCCGCGTGGGTAGCTTTCGCTGGGGGCTTCAAATTGGCAGTCACTAATAGTTTGTGAGCTTCCTTTGCTTTGGCATAAGATGCTTCCTTCTTCAAATACCGTGCCCTCAGGGATTTCGTTGTAAATAGTAACTAAAGGTTCCTCAGCCACATCGGCATTGACCCAAACGGATTTCCATTCAATAAGATTATCTTGAATAAATTTAGCAGAGCTTGTGCCAATAGGGAGTGATGATACAGGGATGGCTCGGCTTGTGCCGTTGTAGTTATTGCCTGCACTTTCGTTGGTGTAGATTTCTTGTATATCGGTATCACTCAGTGCGGTATCAAAGACTTTTACCTCATCAATATTACCATCAAAGTAATTATTGACATGAAGTGAGGCTCCAATACTAAATGGACTGCCACTGGCTTTATCAATATTGCCACTGCCGCGATTCCATGTATTGCTGTCGGTATAAACTTTATTATCAATATAGGCTTTTACAGTTGAACCGTCGTAGCTAATCGCGACAAAATGCCAGCTTCCGATTGATATATCGCCTGTATTTCCAAAGTTTTTATAGGTATCTGCTCCATTATTACCGTTCCATTTAGTATCCAAATATAGATGAAGCGTACCATCAGTATTTACTCCGATTTCTAAATTATCATTATAACTATCAGACGCTTTGGCAATAAAAGTATTACTTGTTTGGTGATTGGTTTTTGCATTGGACAATGTATCGGCTTTTAACCAAGCAGTAATAGTAAAGCTTGAATGATTTCTACCAAATACATCATTTAATATATCACCTGCATCAACATATTGATTACTGCCATTGAATGATCCCGAGTTATTTATTTGACCAATATTACTGGTATCAGCTCCATTATTAGCTGTACCATGTAGACTATTACCACTACTGTCATATACATCAGCACTTATTCCACTCCAATAATCCTCATCAAAATGATAATTAAGTACAGGGGTGGGTAAATTGCTTCCAGCAATTTCTGTAATAGTGACACAGTCTGAATTATCCGCTGTATTAGGATCAGATTGATCGGCTGAAATAATGCTAAAACAATTGGTTAATGTTCCACGAATTGAAAGTTTATAGTCTTCAATTTCACCATCGGGAGAATTCAAATATGTAGGCTCATAACTCCCACCACCTTGGTAATTTTCATCACCACAACGTAAAATTCTATCGGTTGATAAACGAATTCGTAGAATAGTATCACCAATTAGTGATTCAGCGATAGGAAATTGGTTACCATTATCAGAGTTATCCCAAGTGAGTGTAACATTCTCGGTGGTATACGGTAAGACATAAACATTATTATTATTAAGTGCTTCATCATATTGAAAAATGCCATCTTTATTAAAATCGATCCATGCGGTGATATAAGCATTGTTATTACTATTGTTCTTAACTTTTACAGTAACTGAATAAGCGTTATCACCAACCCTTAATGGTGGCAGTATGCCAACTAAACCATCTTCATCCGATTGATTATTTATGTCATCTCCGTCAGCATTGGGTGAGTATTGAGCGTTAACTTCAGCATCAATTAGATTGCCTAAAATAATACTACTATTTACCACATGATCAGGGCGACTATAAATAGCAGGGGCATCACCATGATCCACAGATGCTTGAGTAGAAAATGGTAGATACAAAGCAAGACCAGCCAGCCAAACATAATACTTAAGGTAACTTTTTTTCATTTTAATCAGACTCTTATTTTTATATTTGTTTTTAACAAATCACATTAAGTTGTTAGCAAAAAGTTATGATTAATTGACACTAGCAACAATATGTAGTGTTACATTTTGCCCTGCTGGAATACTATTAATTGTCCATATACCTGTACTTGGGTCATAGCTACCAAGACCATCATCACTAACATAGGTCATATTGGCAGGTAATACGTCAAATGTAGTGATATTACTTGCTGTGCTGTTTGAAAGATTTGTCACTGTTAGTGTAAATATGACCTGTTCACCAGAAGCTGCCGATGTTTTATTAGCAGTTTTACTGACCTTTAAGTTGATACTCGCAGGTGGTGTTGCATGACAAGTATCAACAGCTAAGTTATCGTAATCAACACCTGCATTATTACTGCGACTGTATAAACCAAAACCTTTTAATATAGGTTGAGCAGTGTCTTGTAAGACTAATTGGTTATCAACATAGGCACTGATGCCCGCATTATTCACCAATAGTTTTAATTTGAATGTACCATTCGGTAAATTAGCAGGTTGCTCTTGTAAGGTTGTGGTACTGCCATTTTGATATTTGATTAATTGTAAATAGCGATACTTGCTTTTGTTACTTTTCTTTGAGCCAATTTTATGCCAACGCAATAAGTAGTAATTGTCGCTATCGACATAATTAAAGACAATACCAATATCATCATTCCAAGTATTATCTGCATTAGGATCAACATCAACACTTAGGGTATATTCGGTACTACTATCATTGTAAGTATTTGAATGTTGGTATTGCAGAATTGAAGTACAGTTATTTCCTGATTCTTCATGCAATTTATTATTAGCAATTGACCAATCACAAGCATCAGGCGTATCAAGATCAATGACTGACCACTGGTTAGATAAGCTATTAAAGCTATCTGTGATTGTTGAACAAGCCGCGACGCTATCATCATTTTCAATTGTACCTGTTGCTGTAGCATTACTAATAATGGCATTGGATGGATTAGACAGCGTTACCGTAAAGGTTTCATCGTCTTCTACGTCCGTATCGCTAACAATTAGGATGCTAATCGTGCCAGAGCTACTGCCTTCAGGAATGGTGAGTGTGCCTGTTTTGGCATGATAATCTGTATTGCTTGTTGTTGCCGTACCATCAGCGGTGATGTAATCCAGCGTTACACCGCCGACTGGTGCGGCTTTATCCAAGCTAACAGTGAAGTTGAGATAATGCGTACCGCTATTGCCCTCAACAGTTGTATTATCCGCGATAGAGGCTATAGCAGGGGAGCCACAAGTGCTAACATAAAGATTATCGTAGAACACCCCACTGTCATTATCATTAGTGTATAAACCAAATTGCTTGAGTATTGGCGTATCACTATGCTGTAAGCGGAGTTGATTATCGGTGTAAACCTTGATGCCCGTGCTATCAACGCTGACTTTTAGGGTAAAGCTACTAGATAGATTGACCGCTTGCTCATCTAATATACTTTCAACGCCTGCTGATTTACGAATAAGTTGTAAGTAGCGGTATTTACTATAGCCGCTATAGCTTGCTCCAAAATCATTCCAGCGAACAAGATAGTAATTATTATTATCCGTATAGCCGAACACAAAACCAACACCGTTGTTATAGTTTGCATTTAATTGGCTATCAATATCAGCCGTTAAGCTATACTCAGTGGCATTACTGTCATGTGGATTACTGCTATTGTTATAGCTAAGGAAGCCAAGGCAAGCCCCTGACTTTTCACGCATTCTTCCATTGACTGTACTCCATGAACAACTATTGCTATTGAATTTCTTCACTAGCCAATTATCAAGGCTGGTATTAAATGGCTCATAGATTAAGCTTGCTGTGCAGCTTGAAGCGGGAGCGTTGTTAAAGCCAAAGTCTAATGAGTGATTATTAATACCTGCATCGCCAACCGTGAAGTTAATTTCAGCATCACTGCCATTCATACGAGCATCGGAATCACGAATATCGGTTTTATTATTATTGCTAGTGTCGCCCTCAGCATTTTGTGAGGTCACGCTCGCTCCAGATAAAGCGGCTTGTGTGGTATCAACACGCAAGACACAACTCTCTCCTGCATCCATAAACTCCGCATTACCCCCACTTGTATTGCTGAAATAATACTGCCCTGTGGAACTGGTCACCGTTGTTGCTGAATCAATGCCACAGATTAGGCGAACGGTAACACCGCTGATACCCGATTCATCCGCATCCTGAATGCCATCACTGTCGGCATCATTCCAAACATAGTTGCCGATTTCTATTGGAGCTTCATCGCAAAGCAATTCAATATCGCCCACACCACC
>JALWYT010000245.1 GCA_026992705.1 Thiotrichaceae bacterium | reverse complement strand
CCTCTTTCCTCACAGCCTTTCGCTTAAAATAACAGATTATTATAAAATTCAAATCTCTTAATAAAGTGAGAGGGTTGCTTGATATGTTTCATCGTATAAAAGAGGATATTAATTGTGTTTTTGATCGTGATCCTGCAGCAAGAAATCATTTTGAAATATTAACGACGTATCCAGGTGTTCATGCCATTATTATTCATCGCGTTAGCCATACTTTATGGCAAAAAGGTCTTAAATGGCTAGCCCGCATCTTATCAAATATTGCTCGTTTTTTTACAGGCATCGAGATTCATCCCGCTGCAGTTATTGGTCAACGTTTTTTCATTGATCATGGAATGGGTGTTGTCATTGGTGAGACTGCAGAAATTGGTAATGATTGTACACTTTATCATGGTGTGACTTTAGGTGGAACAACATGGCAACAAGGCAAGCGACATCCAACACTTAAAAATGATGTAATAATCGGTGCTGGAGCAAAAATTTTAGGACCTATCACGTTAGCTTCAGGTGTAAGAGTTGGCTCAAATGCAGTTGTTGTGAAAGATGTTCCTGAGAATATGACAATTGTCGGTATTCCTGGTCGAATTGTACAACGAAGAACAAGTCAACAGAAAAAACGAGAAGATATTGCTAAAAAAATGGGGTTTGATGCTTATGGTGCCACACAAGATATGCCAGATCCTATGTCAAATGCTATACACCGAATGTTAGATCATATTCATTTAATGGATGAAAAAATGGACAGAATGTGTGTAGAACTACAGCGATTGGGCAGCTCTATAACAGAAGAACCGCTACCAGAAATAACCGTTGACAACATCAATGAAGAGCCATTTTGTACTAATAACGAAATAAAAAATTAGAAAATAATTATATAATAATATTCAAAATATCATAACTAAAACAATAATTTATATTAAGGTTTTCCTTCATATACCTATTCCATTTTTATCAAACATGTACTACTATCCACCAAATTGATATAAATCAATTGGTCTGATTTTTCAGATAAAAGGTTTTTTTAGTTGTTTGTTTCATTCAAAAAGAAAAACCTTGCTGAATACTTAATGTAGATATTCCCGAATCAAGGCTTGCTTTAGTCAACTTCCACTAGGGAAGCTCTGATCAAGTATATTTAAAGACTTTAAGAGGCAACCTTAAATTTATCGTTAAAACGGAGGATGAGTATATGAGGCATAAAATTAGCCTATCTACAATGTTCGTAGCCATAGGGCTTACGTTCAGTGCATCTGCTGTATTTGCTGAGGATGCTCCTGCAAAAACAGAAGAAGCTAAAACCGAAGCACCAGCAGCAGGCAATGATGCACGAGCAGCAATGCTTGCTTATACCTGTGCAGGTTGTCATGGTACCAATGGAAATAGTCAGGGACCTGCTATTCCTACTATTGCAGGTATGGCAGAGGATACATTTACTGATGCAATGAATGCTTTTAAAGACCCTGAAGGCGGCAAAAATGCGACAATCATGGATCGTATTGCTAAAGGTTATTCAGATGAAGATATTGCGGCTATGGCAAGCTTTTTTGCAAAACAAAAATTTGTCGCTGCAAAACAAGATTTTGATGCTGCAAAAGCAGAATCAGGTAAGAAGATTCATGAAAAGAGTTGTGAAAAGTGCCATGAAGAAGGTGGTACGAAGGATGTCGATGGTTCAGGAATCTTAGCTGGTCAATGGAAACCTTATCTTCATTATAGTTTAGTAGATGCACTGAATGGTGACCGTGCTGTGCCAAAGAAAATGGCGAAGAAACTTAAATCGGTTCATGAAGAAAAAGGTGATGCCGCAATCGCTGAGCTTATCGAATATTATGCCAGCCAACAATAATCAGAGGAGATTAAATAATGTCAAATTTCTCACGTAGAAGTTTTCTTAAAGCCTCTGCAGGTGCAACCGCATTAGGCGTATTAGGTGTTCCATTTATCGCAAAAGGAGCAGGTGCAAAAGTTGTTGTCGTCGGTGGTGGTACTGGTGGTGGTACTGCTGCTAAATATATTAAAATGATGGATCCTTCCATTGATGTCACATTAATTGAAAAGAACGAGAATTATTACACCTGTTATATGAGTAATGAGGTGTTAAGTGGTGTTCGTACAATGGATGACATTAAGCATACTTATGATGGTATGAAAGGTCATGGTATCAATGTTGTTATTGATGAAGTTACTGCAATTGACCCAGAAGGTAAAAAAGTCAAAACAATAAGCGGCGAATTTGCATATGATAAGCTTGTTGTTTCACCTGGTGTTGACTTTAAGTACGATGAAATTGAAGGCTACGATGAAAAAGTTGCTGAAGAGATTCCACATGCCTGGAAGGCTGGATCACAAACGGTCACATTACGTAAACAATTAGAAGCAATGGAAGATGGTGGTACAGTTGTGATTTGTCCTCCAACTAACCCCTTCCGTTGTCCCCCTGGTCCTTATGAGCGTGCAAGTCAAATTGCAATGTACTTAAAGGCTAAAAAGCCTAAGTCAAAAATTATTATTCAAGACCCTAAACAGAAGTTTTCTAAAATGGGGCTTTTCACCCAGGGCTGGAAAGATTTATACGGCTATGAAACCGAAAATAGCATGATTGAATGGTCAGGTGGTGATGATAGTGCATTAGTCAAGGTTGATGCTGCAACTAAGACCATTACTAATGGTTTTGGTGATGAAATTAAAGCTGATGTATTAAATGTTATTCCAGCACAAAAAGCGGGTAAGATTGCCTTTGATGCAGGTCTGACTAATGACAAAGGCTGGTGTCCTGTTGACTTAGGAACATTTGAATCAACTATTCATAAAGACATTTATGTAATTGGTGATTCAAGTGTTGCAACGGGTATGCCGAAGTCTGGTTATGCGGCAAACTCTCAAGGTAAAGTTACTGCTGCCGCTATTGTTGCAGCTCTTAAAGGAACGGAAATGGCAAAACAGGCTTATGTAAATACCTGTTATAGTATTGTTGGCAAAGACTATGGTATTTCTGTTGCTGCTGTTTATGAACTCGGCAAAGATAAAGAGAAAGGCACACCTAAAATTACAAAATTGTCAGGTGGTTTAACTGCAACAGATGCTTCTGCTGAAACACGTGCACGCGAAGTCCAGTATGCATATAGCTGGTATAACAATATTACCAGTGATATTTTTAAGTAAATTATATTTTGTTGCGAGAAAGGGGCTAGGGCTATTTATAGCCCCTTTTTATATTTTAACGTTTGTTAAATTATTCTAACTCCCTTACTAAACGAAAACCTAAATTTGTATCAATTTCATTAATAAAACGTTTTTTTCTTGCTGCACTACGAGCAAATACTGCAGCATCAAACCATGACCCACCCTTAGTAACTAACCAATTAGCATCAGCCACACTTTGCCCTGTTCCATCTCGACTAATACCTATGTGTGAATGTGACCAAGCACTGCTAGTAAATTCCCAAACATTGCCATGCATATCATAAAGCCCCCATGTATTAGGTGGCTTTGTGCCAACTTCACTAGCAGCAATTGCAGGCAAACAGCGTGGTAAATACCACCGCCTCTTTTCTTTTTGCTCGTTATAAGGAAAGCTTGCATCAAAATTAATTTCTTTACAACTAACTGTTTCTCCAAAATAAAAAGGTGTTGATGTACCTGCTCTAGCTGCATACTCCCACTCAACTTCAGTGGGTAAGCGATATAATTGTCCCGTTTGTTCACTTAGCCATTCTGCATATAACTTAGCATCAGTGGAACGCACATTAATAACAGGATGTTTACCTTTTGCCCATAATAGTTCAGAACGTAACGACCATTCAGTATCTTCTCTAAATTGTTCAAACTGTTCTGCCGTAATCGTATAACGTCCAATAGCGAAAGGCTTTCTTATAGTGATATAACTTTGAGGTGCTTCTTCTGGTCGGTGTCCAAATTCTCTATGAGTTGAACCAAATTCAAACTGTCCCGCAGGAATAATTGCCATTTCTGGGGCAAGACCACCTCGTTGCATATTATCGCTAAAATACGGTGTAATACCATATTGAATAGCGGTTTCTGCTTGCAATGTTTTAATTGCTTCTGTACTTAAATCTGGCAAAAAAGGAAATGTTGATTCAATTCTTAATTCATTTGTTTGCATGACAATATTTGCTTATATCCTGTTATAAAGAACTACGTTGTAAAAAATAATAATAACACAAAACCAAATTATCCAATCTTATTCTTTCCTTCACTCTTCCTAAATTTATCCACTGTAATCATTTTAACCACTAAAGTTTATTCTATAGTTATTTTATAGAATCCATCAGGGTATTATGTCGAGTGAATTCAACACGCTCTGATAAGAAAAAAATTAAAAAAATCTGACTCACTTTATCTTCTTGCTGCGATATATACAGAATTAGTGACTACAGGCATTAAGTAGTATTAATTGTCATTAACTTGCTATTTGTCATTTCTTACTATCTGGATATCAGTATGCTAAAACATAAAATACATTGGTCAATATTTACTCTAACATCATTGAT
>JALWYT010000244.1:12457-14744 GCA_026992705.1 Thiotrichaceae bacterium | reverse complement strand
CTTCTGGAATTAGATCAATATCGCCTAAATCTTCGCCAACCACATTAATTTCTGTGCGACGCTTATCGCCATAGAGAGCCATCATTTCTTCAAGCTCATCTCGAATGACTCGCATTAGGCGATCAGGGTCGGCAAGAATTTCAAGTAAATCTTCAATTGCAGCTAATAAATCTTTATATTCATTGATGATTTTGTCTTTTTCCAAACCCGTTAGGCGATGCAAACGCATCTCTAAAATGGCTTGGACTTGGGCTTCTGATAGCCAATAACCGTCCTCTTTTAAGCCGTATTTATCATCTAAGTTTTCAGATCGGCAAGCGTTTGCTCCTGCTCGTTGTAGCATGTCAACGACAACACCTGCTTTCCACGCTCGACTTAATAAGGCGACTTTTGCATCAGCAGGGCTTGGGGAGCTTTTTATCAGGGCGATAATTTCATCAATATTTTCCAAGGCAATTGCCAAGCCTTCTAATATATGAGCACGCTCACGAGCTTTGCGTAATTCATAGATAGTACGCCGTGTAACAACTTCACGACGATGTTTAATAAAGGATCCTAGAACCTGCTTTAAGTTAAGCAAACGTGGCTGACCATCGACAAGGGCAACCATATTGATACCAAATACGGTTTGCATTTGGGTTTGCTTATAAAGATTATTTAAGATGACTTCAGCGACTTCACCACGCTTTAGCTCGATAACCATCCGCATACCGTCTTTATCGGATTCATCGCGGAGTTCTGAAATGCCTTCAATTTTTTTGGTTTTAACTAAATCGGCAATTTTTTCTAGCAGTTTCGCCTTATTAACTTGATACGGTAACTCAGTGACGATAATCTTCTCACGCCCTTTAGCATCCGCTTCAAATTCGGCTTTGGCTCGAATTTTAATCCGCCCTTTGCCTGTTTTATAGGCTTCACGAATGCCATGAGCACCATTAATCATTGCCGCAGTGGGGAAGTCTGGTCCCGGCAAATACTCCATTAATTCATTAATATCTAAGGAAGGATTATCAATCAGTGCGATAGTCGCATTGACGACTTCAGTTAAATTATGTGGCGGAATATTGGTTGCCATACCCACCGCAATACCCGAAGAACCATTGATAAGCAGATTAGGTAGGCGTGTCGGGAATACGCTAGGCTCTGTTTCTGAACCATCATAGTTATCGACAAAATCAACGGTTTCTTTGCCAATATCAGCCATTAATTCATGGGCAATTTTTGCCATGCGTATTTCGGTATATCGCATCGCAGCGGGTGCATCGCCATCGACTGAACCGAAGTTACCCTGACCATCAATTAGCATATAGCGTAATGAAAAGGGTTGTGCCATACGGACAATCGTGTCATAAACAGCGGTGTCACCGTGTGGATGATATTTACCGATTACGTCACCGACGATACGAGCTGATTTTTTATAGGGCTTATTCCATGCGTTACCGAGTTTATCCATGGCATAAAGTACACGACGATGCACGGGTTTTAAACCATCTCTGACATCAGGTAAAGCACGACCGACAATAACACTCATTGCGTAATCCAAGTAGGATTGACGCATCTCATCAACGAGATTGATAGGAATAATTTCTTTGGCGAATTGAGCCATAATTCTAGGACTTTTTTATTAAAAAACGACTGCCGAATTATAGCAGAAAAGCGAAAATTTTAGTAAAAATATTCACTGAGTCCAAAAGTAATTATAAAGCAGGAAAATATGACAAAATATCAAGCAATAGCATGTGGGCTACATAGCCAATATGAATTGGTCATTATGTATAAAAAATCATTGTTGCTACAGTGGAAAACCAAAGATAATATAAAGCATAAAGAAAGTATTAAGCCAATTGATCTAGTCACTCATAACCATGCTGAGTTTTTAATTATTGAACATGCAGATGGTAGGCAAGAAAAAGTTCAGCTAGATCATATTTTAAGCTTCAACCTGAATCCATAACTTCCACACAGATCCAAGTTTAATGTTTCATGACTTTTTAATTTGTTCTTTTAACATGCCCTTTAATATCTGTATCTCAGCATAAAGTTCGTTTATGGTTGGATCATCTTTATGAGCTTCATCAAATACTTTTTGGTTTTCTTTTTCCATTACATTAACAACGATGCCAATCACCATATTTAAGAAAGCGAATGTTGTTAAGAAGATAAAACTAATATAATAAAGCCAACTTAACGGATAAACTGCCATAGTTTCATACATAACATCTGTCCAATCTTCAAACGTCATCACACGAAATAATGTTAATAATGAAATCGTGACATCTCCCCATAA
>JALWYT010000244.1:0-12447 GCA_026992705.1 Thiotrichaceae bacterium | reverse complement strand
CCCCATAATGTTTCATTAATATTGGCAAAAATCATGCTACCTGCAGCTGCATAAATATAAAAGATAATAAACATAAGCAACACAACATAACCTAGTTGTGGCAGAGCTTTGAATAATGATGATAATAATATTCGTAATTCAGGTATAACTGATACCATTCGTAATACACGAAATATACGTATTAAACGAGCTAATAGAACCATTTCAGAATCGTCAATCGGAATTAAACTAATGACAACAACAATTGTATCGAAAATATTCCAGCCACTCTTAAAAAAGTTAGCTTTTTGAGGTTCAGCAATAAAGCGAATAATAATCTCAAATAAAAAGAAAAGAGTGACTGCAACGTCCAACCAATTCAATATATCGATATATACCTGTGGAATATCGTAAGTGTGAATCCCAATTAACAGGGCTGAAAAGATAATTATAGAAATAACAAAAAATTCAAACAACTTATTATTTTTTAGTTTTATAACAGATTCTTGTAATGATTTTCCCCAAGTCATGTCTACATACTCTGTTTATATTTCATAAAATAGCGAATTAGACATGAGTTTATTTATGCTTTCAAGCTATGAATAATATTTATTATTATTTTTTTTACCCAACTTTACATACAATGCTGTAAAATACTATTCAAAGTTGACATAACACTGTAACGCTTTCATCTAAAATTTAAATTGTAAGTTATCAAATGAATTGATATATTCAAAATACTTTCAAGGAAGCTCTAACTTAAGTTGGGTAGCATTCCCTGAATGGGTTTTACCTCCTACAAAGGCTTGCCATAACTTTTGATAGAAACTTCATGATACAACCAACACTGAAGAGCCATAATATTCAGTTGTTTATAGCCCTTGAAATGACTAATTTTCACAATATAAGTTTGCTAATAAACTTATATTATAAACATTGTAAAGCACTTGCCTATTACAGTGTTATTGAACCATGTACTACCGATGTAAGAAAAATAATGATTGATAACAAATACATTACCAATCATTATCTTATAATGTATTCAAAGTAATTCTGATTATATTTAGATTAAGGCATCTACGAAAACCCTTATAGCTTAATCAGAAGTATGAGAAGCGGGTTAGCTTCAAAAATAGAAATTCAACAATACACCCTAAAAGCTTAAAATGTGCCTTTAGGGTTTTAGTAACTATATAAAAGAGTAATAGTTATAATGAAACATTATGGCACTTGAGCTTGAGACGATCGAAACAGTATATTCAGTCTCAACAGTAATGAATAATTACTTTACTGCTTTAGTCACTTTCCAATTAAATCAAGCAAAAATTACCTATGGTTTATAATTGTTTGGTTTAAAAGGAAGCTCTAATAAAATGTAGCCCACGTGACAACATGTAAAAAATAGTACCACACTCCCTATATGCTATAGAGCTTTATATGGAGGAACTAGACAGCTATGGATACTATGGTCTTAAAAGAACGACTTAGGCAAAGTTCCACTAAATAAGGTAATTTCTATTAATATACATAAGATTGATAGAACCCCAAAATGATGTTCTAAACTATCATAAGAATAACCCGCTGAAAAAAGTATTTAGCTTGTTAAAATTATTTTTTAAGTTAATACTAAAAAATACATTAATGCATTGGTAACTAGATCATATTCAAGACATATATCTTGATATAACAAAGAGTTACTAATATGAAACGTATACTAATTAATGCTACACAATCTGAAGAAATTCGTGTTGCAATGGTGGATGGTCAAAAACTTTATGACCTTGATATTGAACATACACACCGTTCACAAAAAAAATCTAATATTTACAAAGCGGTTATTACCCGTGTTGAACCTAGTTTAGAAGCCTGTTTTGTCAACTATGGTGCACAGCGACATGGCTTTTTACCCTTTAAAGAAATTTCACGCGAATACTGGCAGAAAAAACCTTCTGAAATTCAAGGTCGCCCATCAATAAAAGATGTCATAAAGGAAGGGCAAGAAATATTAGTCCAAGTTGAAAAAGAAGAACGTGGCAACAAAGGTGCAGCACTGACGACCTACATCAGCCTAGCTGGTCGTTATCTCGTATTAATGCCTAATAACCCAAGAGCAGGTGGCGTATCACGGCGTATTAACGGGCATGACCGCCGACAAGTTAAAGAAAATCTCGCTAAATTAAACCTCCCTGAAGAAATGGGAATTATCGTTAGAACAGCAGGAGTGGGTCGAGAAGTTGAAGAATTGATATGGGATTTTGAGCAATATTTAATGCCCATATGGAAGGCAATTAAAGAAGCCGCCAAAACCCATAAAGCCCCTACCCTACTTTATCAAGAAAGCAATATTATTATTCGCACACTGCGTGACTATTTTCGCAGTGATATTGGTGAAATTATTATTGATGCTGAGGGCGTACATAAACAAGCATTTGACTTTATCAATGCCGTTATGCCGCATAATGCCCGTAAATTAAAATATTATAATGATACGCTACCGCTGTTTAGCCGTTATCAAGTTGAAAATCAAATAGAGTCTGCTTTCCAGCGTGAAGTCAGCCTTCCATCGGGTGGAGCGTTAGTTATTGATCATACTGAAGCCTTAATTTCAATCGACATTAACTCCGCTCGTGCAACTAAAGGACATGATATTGAAGAAACCGCACTTAATACCAACCTAGAAGCTGCCGAAGAAGTCGCTCGCCAATTACGATTACGCGACCTTGGTGGGCTGGTGGTGATTGATTTTATCGATATGATGCCCAATAAGCATCAACGTGAAGTCGAACGCCGTTTACGTGAAGCCTTAAAAGTTGACCGTGCTCGTGTGCAAGTCGGTCGTATCTCTCGCTTTGGCTTATTAGAAATGTCAAGACAACGGCTTCGCCCATCACTTGAAGAAGCCAGCCAAATGATTTGCCCACGTTGTAGCGGTCATGGAACTATTCGTGGCGTAAAAACATCTGCTTTGTCTATTCTTCGTTTGCTTGAAGAAGAAGCCATGAAAGAAATGAGTTCTCAAGTTATTGCCCAAGTTCCTGTAGAAGTTGCAACATTCTTACTCAATGAAAAGCGAGAAGCCATTGCTGAATTACAGCAGCGTCAAAAGAGTGAACTAATTGTACTACCCAATCCATCGCTCACCACGCCACACTACCATATTACTCGCCTCCGCGAAGATGAGCTTCCAGAACAAGCTATCTCCAGTTATAAACTCATTGAAACAGAAATACAAACTGGGGCAGATACCAAGCAGCAAAAACAAGCTCCAACAGCGATACCTATGCAAGCAGCTGTTGCTCAAATTACACCTACAACCAGTGCCCCACTACCACAACATGTCATAAAAAAAGCTACAGAAAAAACTGAAAAATCACCAAGTTTAGTACGACGTATACTCAGTTCATTATTTGGTACAAAATTAAAAACTGATATTAAAAATTCAGATAAAGCAGTAATATCTATAAAAAAACTTTCTAAACCACATAAAAAGACTATTCAGCAACGTACTACAACAAAGGCACGCAAACAGAACCAGCAACAGCAACCACGTCATAATCATGCAAAAATACGGAAAAATACCCGTACCCAACAACAAAATCAAAGAAAAACAAACAATAATAAACAACAGCAAAAACAGTCAACACAAGCAAACAGTAATAAACAACACACAAAACAGCAAGTTACAAAAACAAGCCAACAAGCTTCCGCTAAAGCCATCACAAAAACACAAACAGCAACCCAGGTGGTGGATAGATCACTGACTCAGCAAAAGCAGCCTAAAAAGAACCAAGTATCAAAATCAACAATGACAAAGAAAGATTTTAGGGCGACCAATAAAACAAAACTACAAAAAGAGAATAATACAAAACCAAAAGTATTTGAGCCCCATGATATGGATAATATGGAACCATTAGAAATCACGATTGTTATGCCTGCAACAGCAAGCACCTCGACTAATGCTAGCAAAGTAACTGAGAAAAAGGGCAAAGATAGTTATCCCCAAAAAGCCGAAACAACGACTAAACAAGCATCCCCTCAAACTTTACAAGAGAAGAAAAACACCGTATCAGATAATGATTCTACATCTAAACAGCTGAGTAAAAAAACTGAAGATCAGCCTAAAACTACTGATAACGACCTAAACACACAAAGTAAAAAAACAGCTATTCCCCAAAAAACTACACAAATGACAACTCAATCAAAAAAAGCTAGTGGCAAAGTAACTGCAAATGCTAAACGGAAAAACAATACTTTAACTAAAACTAATCCCGACACAAACACTAATCAGACTAATGATAAAGTAATATCTTCGGCTGAAAATAGAAAAGCTGCAAAAAAAGTAGTACAAATTACAAAAGTTCAGGAAAAAGTGATAAACAAGAAAAAGCCAAGCTCAACAAAACATAAGGAACATCAAAGCAAAAAAAAGAAACCATCCTGGATGCATTAAATTCATACTAATAAGTACACGGTATTTATTGATTACTCAAGTCTCAATAGCAAATGTAAACATCACAAAACTCACATAAATGTGATCAATAAATACCACTCGATGTATTATTCATAGATATACTTTAATATCTATTTGTTATCACACAATTTTTTTATTCATCATATATTAATAAGTTATTGTGTAGACTAAAAACTAGCTAACCCTAGAGTATAATTCATAACAACCCATACTCTAAGCAGACTAAATATCAAGCATTAAAATAGCTTTCAGTGAAAAAATGCTATGCTTATAGAGCATATACTGTTTGAATTGCAGAAACCTAACAATAATTATAATTATCGCTGATAATTCAGATAAAAGATCATCTAGGGTTTCCTCTTAAATCAATGTAAGGCTTATGCAAAAGAATACTGAAGGAAAACCTATCAATCCTAACGGTTATCAACATCTGTATTCTTAGTACCATTATTAAAGTTAGGGAAATACACTATATCAGTAAAAGGGTAACGATGAGTCAGTTAAATTTTTCTGATGCTCGCCATCTAACGGTGCGTACCGGCTTGGGTGAAGAATGGCGAATTATTAGACAACGTGAAGGGCAATCACGATCCAAAGTTATCGAGCAAATTGTAAAGTCACGCTCTAGTTGGACTAAGCCTGTCCCTAAACTTGCAGAATGGCAGCAATGGAGAACATTATTAGAAAGGGGTGATAAAGGAAGAAGCATTGCTAGAAAGCGTCTCCGCATGGACAAACAAAATATACAAGAATGGTGGCTAAACACCATGCTAGAGACTCGCTACCCTATTATTGAGCGAATGGTGATGTTCTGGCACAACCATTTCACTTCATCAATGGATAAGGTTAATCAACCTAATTTAATTTTAAAGCAAAACCACTTATTCCGTCGTTATGCCTTAGGCAACTTTGGTGAATTATTACACAAAGTTGTCGAAGACCCAGCCATGCTGATTTACCTTGATTGCAATGTAAACACCGATAAAGGCGAACCTAATGAAAACTTTGCTCGTGAATTAATGGAGTTATACACCATCGGTGAAGGGCAATATACAGAAAACGATGTACGCAATGTCGCCAAAGCCTTTACAGGCTGGACAGTTGACAGGGACAGAAAAACGTATAAATTCAATGCTAAAGATCATTATTCAAAACCTATTACCGTTTTAGGAAAAACAGGAAAATTTAATGGTCATGATATTGTCAATATTTTATTAAAACACCCAAAAACTGCAGAAAACATCGCAAAAAAATTCTGGCGAGAATTTATTAATGACCAACAACCACCAGAGCCTCGCTTTATTAACGCGTGGGCAGCTCACTTTAGAGCCTCCAATTATAATATTAGCAAACTTCTGAAAGTTGTATTAAATAGCGAAGCATTTTGGTCAAAACAGAATCGAGGTCACAAAATAAAATCCCCCGTTGAACTATTAGTTGGAACACTACGGACATTACCCATAAAAGTTCCCGTACCCAAAGGTACAACACGTGATAAACGATTAATTGACTTATGCCAAAGCTTAGGACAAAAGCTATTTGTTCCACCCGATCCAGCCGGCTGGCCAGGTGGCAAGGATTGGATTGATACAGACACCCTTAGCTCACGGAAAAATATGTTAGCTAACCTAAGTAATTTGGAAAGTCACAATACGTTTAAAAATATTCCATACCACCGTGTTGACAAGCTTGCAAAATGGCTTCTACCGATTGATCCCGTAGAGAAGCTACCCAAGGATTCTGACAGCAATCAAAAGAAAATTTACACCTTACTACTTGATCCTGCATACCAATTAGCCTAGGAAACAAAATGAACCGTCGTGACTTTATAAAATTTGCCAGTCTCAGCCCGCTTGTTGGCATGACTCCCGAAGTGCTATTTGCAAAGGCTCAACAAAGCTTAGCCAATACACGCAGCAAAATTGTTGTGCTACTTGAATTACGAGGCGGCAATGATGCCCTAAATACACTCATCCCTTACGGCGACAGCCATTATTACAAACTACGCCCTAGCCTTGCCATTAAAGAAAATGCACTGATCAAACTCAATGATGGCAATGATATGGGAATGCACCCTTCTCTAAGACCACTGCAAACATACTGGCAGAATGGGCAACTCGCATGGATTCAAGGCTTAGGTTATCCGCAACCTAATCGCTCACACTTCCGTTCCAGAGAAATATGGACAACTGCATCCATCAAAAAACAACGGGAAAAGCTAGGCTGGGTGAGTCAAGTTTTCACAGGTAGTAAAAATACCAATGGTGTATCCATTAGTGAAGCATTAGGACCACTAGAAGGGAAAGGCACGAGAAATTTACGCATTGGCTCCCCTGAAGACTTTCTAAATCGTTCTAAGCGAATGCACATAGTGAATATCAATACCAATAATGATGCCCTAGAGCATATCCTTTCAACCGAAAGGGAAGTTATTGAGTCCGCTAATGAACTCGCTAAACGCATTGCCAAAACACCTTCATTTGACACAAGGTTTACTAATCATGCATTAGGAAAAAAACTTGCCTCTGTTTCACGCTTAATCGTCAGTGGTATCAACATACCTGCCTATAAAATTGGACTAGATGGCTTTGATACTCACGCTAAACAGCAAGGAAAACATCAAGGCTTATTGAAAATTCTTGCTGAAAACCTTGATTCTTTTGCAAAAGCTATGATTCACTTTGATAAGTGGCAAGATGTCATTTTATTAACTTATTCAGAATTTGGTAGAAAAGCTAAAGAAAATTCCAGCCAAGGTACTGATCATGGTCTAGCTGCCGCACATATTATCATGGGAGGTAATATACAAGGTGGAGAAATCTATGGGAAAACACCTAGCCTTATGGATTTAGATGGTGGCTCAATAAAATACACTGAAGACTTTAGATCAGTTTACAATACATTAGCCCAACGCTGGTGGCATAAACCCTCGCCTTGGCATTATCCTCTGATGTCGTTTGTATAAAATAAGAACTAAATCTGTTGATAGGTTATCCTCTATTTCTAACCTAATCTAATTCTTTTTCATGAAATAAAAAAAGCCCAGTAAATACTGAGCTTTTTTATATTTTATTATGAATTAGAATTCACCAGTAGCTCCTGCAGTTAGAATATCTAGCATTTTACCATTGGTTTCAATAGCAATTTTATTAAGCTCTGGTGGTAGTGCAACACTGTTGATAATCATGTCTAAGTTTACCATTTCTAGCCAAAATTTACCTTTACTATCTTCAACTAATGCAATACGGCAGGGCATATAAGCAGCAAAAATTGTATTGAATTTAACCATCTTAATAGCATCTTCAGGATTACAATATTGGAAGATTTCTAAGCGGGGTGAATCAATTCCACGAGCTTCCAACTCTTTGGAAACAGGTTGGTGAGCAACCGCCTTCATATTGAGTTCAGCAGCTTTAGATTGCATGGCTTCTATGGCATCGTCAGCACTAATTCCATCTTTAATTGCCATTTTTAGAACAGTTTGAGTAATTGATTCAATTTTTACTGACTCAGTGTTTCCAGTACTCTCGTTAATTGTCATAGCAGGCACTTCAGGTTGTGCTGGTTGTATTGGTTTTTTAGGTACGGGAGGTTTTATGACAGATACTAAAGGGAAATTAGGAATATCTGGATAGCCCTTTTCTGGTTCAAATGGAATTGTGGCGATATAAGCAAAAATATCGTATAGCTGTTGTTGAGTGTATTCATCAAAAGTTTCATCTTCTGGATCATTATCATGATAACGGTGTTTAGCTTTAAAGAACTCAGTCTCACGAATGAGGTATTCGGTATACTGCCCTGCTAAAGGTGGTGAGCCTTTTTTCTTTTTACCATTAGCTTTTTTTCCATGGCAAGTTTTACAATCTTCATTAAATAATTCTTTACCTTTTTCAGGATTACCTTGGATAGGTTTAGGAATAGTCAGTGGATAATGTTTATCTAAATCAATTGCAGCTAAGAAAGCAGCAAGATCTTTTGCTTTCTTTTCATCTAAATCTTTCATACCACCAACTTCAAGCATTGCAATACTAAAGTCGTCTGAACGATTACCTTCCTGATATTTTTTAATTTGCTCTAATAGATAATATTCTGGCATACCTGCGAGTCTTGGATATAGACCACCAATAATACCTTGAGCAAATTGACCGTGACAAAGTGCACATTTTTTATAGAGCTCCGCACCATGTTGAATATCAGGTACATATTCTTTTTGATTAGTTTCCTCCGTTGTTTTTTCTGCTTTTGTTGTGTTTTCTGCTGATACCTGATAAGCGAATAATAATAATGAAAGCAAAAATAGCTTTCTAATCATACCCAATTTCATTTTTCTCTCCTAGAACTAAAAAGGGGGTTATTCTATCCATTCTCGTTTTCTAATGACATCAATATATATTGATTTTTACTCAGAGAAATTGCTTATTAATGATATTGTAATAAAACCATAACATCTGCCTTAAACCTAAGTAAGAATAAAACATAATTTGTATTGCTATATTTTTTGTAGATTGATCAGTGATATTTACCATTGCAAGTACAGTATGTCCTCTTGTCTGAATTTATGAACTGTTAAGCTACTAATGAATCTAAAATATTTGGGAATGCGTGTAAAAATGCATGGAATAATGAAGGAGTTATTGGCTATGGATAAGCATTATCGCAGTCAAAATGGTTCATACAATAATTTAAAAAACACGCATTGGGGAAAAGTTGGTACTCATTTTATTCGTGATGCTCCTATTGCTTATACTGACGCTATTTCAGAGATGGCAGAACGGGTAAAAACTCGTACTGGAGAGAATATTCCTAATCCAAGAGATGTTAGTAATACTATTTGTCAAGTAACAAGTAGCTCTTTAAAGCCAATAGGTTTTTCTGATTTCATGTGGCTATGGGGAAAATTCTTAGAAAATGAATTATCACTAATTAAATTTGCACAACCAGCTGAAATTATTGATATACCTATTTTAGTAGGTGATATCGTATTTAAAAAAGGGGGAACAATTCCTTGTATTCGCTCAAAATATGATAAAAGCACAGGCTTAAATAAAGGCAACCCACGGCAACAATTGAATTTTCAAACTGCCTTTATAGATGCTTCTAGTATTTATGGAACAGACCTTGTTAGAGCCTCTGCATTACGTCGTTTTGATGGTACAGGTCGATTAAAATCAACAACATCTATACATGGTAGTTTATTACCTTACAATGAAGCAGGGTTTACTAATGCAACACCATCACCTAAAGATAATCCAGCAAGTTATTTTTTATCAGGTGATATTCGTGTTAATGAATATGTATTTTTAACCGCACTGCATACCATTTTTATGAGGGAACATAACCGTCTTTGTTTAGAACTACCAAGACGTTTTCCCCTACTTGCAGGTGATGATGAAGCAACTTACCAAATGGCGAGAAAAATTGTTGGAGCGATTATTCAAACAATCACTTATAATGAATATCTACCTTTATTACTAGGAGAAGGAGCCATTCCACCTTATCAGGGCTATATGGATAATGTGAATCCATCGATTAGCAATAGTTTTGCTATAGTTGCTTTTCGTTTAGGGCATAGTATGGTTGCAAATCAATTTCAACTAGGACGCTCTAAAAATACTTTACCCTTACATCAGACTTGTTTTAATCCACGTTTATTAAACTATACCAGTGTAGATTTATTACTAGAAGGTCGTTTGTATCAACAAATAAATCCACTCAATACACAAATTAGTGATGACTTAAGAAATTATCGTTTAAATCATTCAGGTGAGGAAGCTCAGAGTTTTTTAGACTTTGCTGCCCTTAATATTCAACGCGGACGGGATCATGGAATTCCTGATTATAACACCTTGAGAGAAGCCTATGGCTTAACTCGTATTGTTGATTTTTCGGATATTACAGTTAACCATAAAATGCAAGATAGCTTGGAGAAGTTATATCAATCCGTTGATAATATTGACCCTTGGGTTGGAGCCTTGGCTGAAGATAATATTGCCGGTTCATTAGTCGGGACACTAAACTATACCATATTGCGAGATCAATTCACCCGTTTACGTGATGGTGATAGATTCTGGTTTGAAAATGATCCCATGCTAAAAGAAATGCGAACAACCCTATCTAAACTCAGGCTTTCTAATATTTTACGACGTAATACCCATATTCGTAATATTCCAGACGATGTATTTAGAACTAAAGTATTTGAAGTATAAACGCTACTTTTGGCTCAATTCTTTACTGATTTAATAATCTTCCACCATCAACGGGAATAATATGTCCTGTAATATAATCTGCGTCTTGTGCTAAAAATAAAACAGTTTTAGCAATATCTTCCGGTGAGCCTTGTCGTTTTAATGGGATTCTATTAATAATTTCGTCAGTTGATTGTTCACTTTGATTTTCAGGCCAAATAATTGCACCAGGTGCAACACCATTAACACGTACATCAGGTGCTAATTCTCTTGCTAATGATTGAGTTAACATAACTAAACCTGCCTTTGCAGGACTGTATACTGGATAGCCCTTCATGGGACGAAGACCATGAATATCAATGATATTGATGATACAGCCACCTGCTGCTTTCAAATGGGGACTAGCGACTTGTGATAAGAACAAAGGGGCTTTTAAATTTGAACCAATTAAATCATTCCAATCTTGTTCAGTAATTTGACCAATAGGAGTAGGATAAAAACTAGAGGCATTATTAACAAGAATATCTAAGCGAGCTGTTTGGTTAATAATAGTTTGTATTATCCTTGGAAATTGCTCAATATGTAATAAATCACCTTGCACTAAAAAACAAGAGTTTTGTCGGTATTGATTGAGTTCTTGTTGTAAGGCAGTGGCATCATCAGTAGAATGGCGATAATGAATAACAACATCAGCACCTGCCTTGTGTAACTGTTTTGCAATTACTGCTCCAATTCGTCGGGCTGCCCCTGTTATAAGAGCAACTTTCCCTCTAAGCTCTGTCATAATTTTTTACAATAGATTTTTAAAGAAGGCTATAATAGCCACATTGATTGTTTATGTTAAGAGTACTCTAATAAAATCAATGGGTATTTTTTTAATATTGATGATTTTGCGATCGGAAAAAAGGTAAAATTAATGAATGCTTTACTTCCTGTATTATTAATAAGTATTAGTCTAATAATGGCTTGTAGTAGAACTACACTAGAAAATACAAATCAAACAAACTCGAAATCAAGCAATACTCAACAAATTGCCTATATTACCCAAGATACAGAATATTACAGCACATCTCCCACTCAAGGCAGACCAGCCGATGGACTCATTAGCAAAGGGACAAAAGTAACAATTAAAAATAATATAGGTAGTTACTCTTTAATTACTATCCCAACAAACGTCGATGTTTATGTAGTAAGTAATGCTTTACACTTGGATAGCAAATAGTCGATTAAAATTCTCCGTTGTGGTTCTTGCAATATCTTCATAAGAAACCCCTCGAAGCTCTGCAATTTTTTCAGCCACATAGCGAACATTGGCAGGGTGATTTAATTTGCCACGCTTGGGTGCAGGTGCGAGCCAAGGTGAATCTGTCTCGATCAGAATACGGTCACTGGGTATTTTTTTTGCCACTTCGCGTAATTCATTGGCACTATTAAAGGTCACAATGCCTGAGAATGAGATATAAAAATTCAAATCCAAAGCTTGCTTTGCTGTTTCCCAATCCTCGGCAAAACAGTGCATAACCCCCATCGCTTCATCGGCTTGCTCATCTTTTAGAATTTGAATGGTATCCTGCTTGGCGTTACGAGTATGGATAATTAACGGCTTTTTAGTCTGCTTTGCTGCGTCAATGTGCCGACAAAAACGATCCTGCTGCCATGTCATATCGTCATCGTTAATACGAAAATAATCTAAACCTGTTTCGCCAATAGCAACGACTCTATCCGACTGAGCCATATTAACCAAGTCATCAACAGATGGTTCAATCACGCCCTGCGAAGTCGGATGTACACCAACTGAGCAATAAATATTAG